>SLDV01000084.1 GCA_007125165.1 Geobacteraceae bacterium
CGGCCTTGAGCTGATCGAGAACAAGAACAAATTCGTGGGGTCCGGGCTCGGCGAGAATATTTTTCTGCCGCTCCTTGCGATAGCGTGGCAGCCAGGTACGATCACGTTTACTGCTCATCTTACCTGTTCCACTCTAACATCGCTCATAGCCGGAGCCGCGCGCCATCGTGCAACAGCTCCAGCTCCAGAGCTCCGGCCCGCCCCAGCAACTGCGGCCCGGGATGGGTCAGGACCAGCCGCCTGGTGTCAAATCGCTCCTTTTCATGCATCAGCGTCAGATAGTCAAGGTGCCCCGGAGCTGCCTGATCGTAATTGAAACATTCACAGATAAACAGATCACTCCCCTTTGCGAGAATCGGCAATTGTTCGGTCCATTCGGTATCACCGCTGTAACTGACGATGCGACCGGCCATCTCAACACGGATTCCCAACGCCGGAGCCCCACCGCCGTGGACAACCGGCACGCATCTGATACGTGCACCTAGAACATCGAGTACCGCAGCAGGATTCAGGACCCGGTAAGTAACCTCAAAGCCGAGACCCTCTTCGAGCACTCCTGGGTACAGCGCAGTAAAAGCCTGTTCAACCCGCCGTTGCAGACCGTCAGGACCAATGCAGAGCAGGGGGCGGGTACGCCGGTGCAGATATTTACCGGCCAGTAACAGGTAAGGGATGCCACCGAAATGGTCGCCGTGCAGGTGACTGACAATCAGGGCATCTATCTGTTCGGGATCGACCCCACAGCGCGCAAAACCAGCCGTGCTGGAACCACCGCAATCAAGCAGAAATTGCCTGTCGGCACTCATGAGATGATAACAACTATGCAGCCGACCACCGGAATGGAAGGCATCGCCGGTACCGACACAGGTTACAACCAAAGGGGCATCAGAAGCATTCATAAAAAACTCGAGGCCTATTGTGAAACAGGTTTTCAACTTCCATGAGCGGTGCGCACCATGGCTAAAAATTCAACATAGCTGTTAACCCCAATAATTTTTTCCTTGATCTCTTTAACCTTGAAGGTCGCTGCAATATCAGCCAGAATTTCTAACTGTAAACCGTTATCTTCTTCGGGCGAGAGAATCAGAAAAACAACCTTCGCCAGGGCTGCGTCAGGTGCATCAAAATCTATCCCGGCACGCGACAGACCGACCATTACAAGGGGTTCGGTTAAGCCCGGTATGCGGGCGTGGGGGACGGCAACTCCATGACCAATGCCGGTCGCCATCATCTTTTCCCGGGCGTAGACAGCCCGGGTAATCTCTTCAGCTTTCTTATCAACCAGGGGTGAAGCCAAAGTTGAGAGCTCGTGAATAGCCGACCAGCGATCGGTCGACGTGAGTTGCAGGACAAAGCCCTGCGAAGGGAGAAAGTTGACGAAGCGACGAGCTTTTTTTAATCGTAATACTTTCTGCATCATGGGCCCGCTGAGCAGGGAGGTCACCAGAGCCATGACGACCAAACTGACAAACACCTCCTGAGAAATCAATTCAAACTGAAGTGCCAGCACCCCAAGAATAATACCCATTGTTCCTTGAGCGCTCATACCAAAACCGATGCCGAGAGACTCACGAGCCGGCAGCCCACCCAGCCGGGCACCCAGAGTGCTGCCGACAATCTTGCCACTCATGGCCAGAACCAGGACAACAAGAGTCAGCCAGAGATTGAAATTTTCTACGAAATTGACCCTCAGACCAATACTGGCAAAAAATAAAGGAGCAAAAATAAAGGAGACAAACTGTTCGATGGTTGTCCGGGTGCGTTCGTTCAGATGCTTTGAATCTCCCAGCGCCACACCCGCAAGAAAAGACCCGAAAATTGCATGGATTCCTATCCACTCGGTAAAGGCGGCAGCCAACAGGCAAAAAGACAAGGCAAAACCAAGAATACCGCCAGGCCAACTGCTGTGGGCCTGGACCCAGGGAAGCACATGATTCAGAACCGGAGGCATGAGGATGATCATAACCAGCACAAACACCAGGGTCATAGCGATGGTATAGCCCAGCGGCATCATCTGGCCGACACCGAGCATCCCCAGTACCATGGCAAATACCAGCCATCCGAGCAAGTCGTTGAAAACCGCGGCAGCAATGATCGTTACACCCATATCACTGCGGTAAATGTTGAGATCCATCAGGATCTTGGCAATGATTGGCAACGCAGAAATTGACAGCACCGTAGCCATGAACAGAGCAAAAGCAAGGTGATGAGTGCCTTCCTGGTAGCCAAGAATTCCCGGCATCCACCAGCCGACCAGAAAACCGAAAACAAAAGGGAAAAACATCCCCAACAGCGCGACGTAAAGAGCAACCTTGCCCTGACGCCACACCGTCGACAGATCAATCTCCATCCCCGCCACCAGCAGAAACAGGGTAATAGCGAGGGTAATAAGCCCGTCAAATGCAAGCGCACCGCCTCCCGACACGGGGAACAGGTAGACACTCCACTGGGGGAAAAAGGTTCCGAATACTGTCGGCCCCCAAAGAATACCGGCAGAAATTTCACCCAGAACCGCCGGCAGATTCATGGCCCGCGCCAACTCACCCAAAACACGGGCAGAGGCCAGCAACAGCCCCAGCGCCAGAAACAGTGCCGTTATTTCACTGTGGGTGAGTTGTGACATCCAGGCCCTCGTTACCTTCCAAGGCAATAACGGGCAGCGTATAAGCTGCCCGTTATATATATCGGTATCAGTGTGGCAAGGCTGGTGGCTTTAGCGTCAGACATCAGCTCTGCACGACCATTGGTGCCTTTATACAGGCACTTTTTTCAGTTCTGTAAAAAGCGTTCGGCAGCACGTGCCTGTTCAGTGCCGGGATAGCTGTCAATCAGTTTACGCATCGTTGCGCGAGCGTTCTGATTATCATTCAAACTGTTAAAGGCAAGAGCCTGTTTGTACAGAGCATCCGGTGCCTTGCTGTGACGCGGGTAGTTGCTGATCACATCCTGGAACTGCAGAATCGCTAACTCAAACTTTCTCTCACCATAGAGGGCTTCACCAACCCAATAGATGGCGTTGACGTACAGGTCGTGGGCAGGAAAGTCACGGGCAAAAGCTTCCATCTGCTCACGCCCTCGAACAAAATCGGTGCCATCAAGTATCAACCTGAGAGCCTGCTCATAGCGTTGCTCCGGTGTCAGCTCCGGCGGCGGCGGCTGTTGCGGCTGTACTTCAGGGACGCCGACGGTCTGTGCAGCAGGTGCCTCTCCAGTCTCCAGTTGTTCTATCCGGGTGGTCAGGGAATCGATCTGCAGGTTTAAATCTTCCTGCACCAGACGCAGTTCCTCACCAAGATCTCGCTGCTGCCGACCAAGGTCGTCAATCAGTCCGTTGACCGAATGAAACTCCAACCGCATGTTATCAAGTCCGGCCTGAAGCTCCGCCACCTGGCGTTGCTGTGTTGTTCCATCCACTACGTCAGTCTGAACCGCATCAACCTTCTGGACTTCCAGTTGAGCGAGCCGCCGCTTCATCTGCTCCAGATCCCTCTCCATTCGCACCTGCGTCTGGCTGGGAGGAACACACCCGGCCACCAGCAACGCTATAAAAATAATAACTGTAAAGCGCATTCTCGCCTCCTGCTGCGTCATCAGCGTACAATCGCGACGCAGATGAGCGGGGCATTGAAAAGTCTATTGCCGCAAAGACATTAATACTTCGTGACTTTTTCAACATCCCGGTAACAACAAAAAGGGCCGCTCATTATCATAATGGGCGGCCCTGATCATTCAATCAACCATCCTAGCGAGTTTTCATCCGGAAAGGGTCCTTTTTTCCGCCGTGGCGGCGTCAACCTGGGATTTCCGGACGGACACTAGCGAGTAATTTTGAATTCGGCCCGTCGATTCATTGCCCAGGCTTCTTCGTTCCGCTCCAGGGCGATGGGCATCTCTTCACCGTAGGAGATGATCCGCAAGCGATCGGTAGAAACTCCAAGGGACACCAGATAATTACGCGCGGCGATAGCACGACGCTCACCCAGAGCCAGGTTGTACTCATCGGAACCACGCTCATCGGTATGTCCTTCAATCAGCACATTAACCTGAGGAGCGGCACGCAACAGGGCAGCATTATTGACCAGAATCTGCTTGGCTTCATCGGTCAGGTCGGATCTGTCAAAATCAAAGTGAATACGCTGCAGGCCGGCAGCCGCCGCCCGGCGAGCTGCTGCTGCTGCATCTTCAGCAGATACAGTGGCACGGGTATCAACAGCGGTATCAGTAACGGCGGTTTCCTGTACCGACCTGACCGGTTGCTCAACAACAACCTGTGTCGGCTGGGCCGGAACAGCTTCCTCCACGGCCGGCTTTTTAGCACAACCTGCTGCCAGAAACATAAGAACAAACGCAACCACCAGTAGCCGCACGACGGACATACTTTTCATATTCAACCTCTCCTTTCGCATACGCGATAAAAATTGTGACACACTGTTATATATTGAATTGATAGTGCCTTGACGACAAGCTCGTATTATACAGTATCAGCGTAGAAAAACAATAACCATAGAACAAGGCCCGCACGATTTACCAGCGCCCCGACCAGGCTGGGTGTGTTGCCTGGCCACCGGCAGCAGAAATCCTCCTGGCGCCACTGCCGTCAGCACGCATCTTCCAGATTGACTTCTCGCGACCGTCATCAAGAGAGTAAACCAGAAAACGTCCATCCGGGCTCCAGCGCGGATGTTCTTTGCTGCCGGCGCCAAAGGTGATCTGACGTTCATCGGTGCCATCGTCATTAATGGTGAAAATGTTGAAGGCGCCATTTTCCAGTCGCGAAAAAGCGATCCGGTTGCTCCTGGGGTTCCAGGCCGGGGTGGCATTATAACGACCATCATAGGTCAGTCGTCTGACTTCACGACTATGGATATTGACGATAAAAACGTTAGGATTGCCAAGTCGATCTGATACGAAGGCAATACGATTACCGTCGGGACTCCAGGAAGGATCAACATCAATCGCATAGTGATTGGTCAGTCGCCGTAGCAGAGTGCCGTCAGTTCCCATCAGATAGAGTTCGGCATTTCCATCCCTGGACAGAGTCAGGGCAATCTGCCGCCCGTCCGGGCTGTAGCGACCACTGATATTGAGCCCTTCCTGAAAAGACAGGCGCGACTCCTGACCGGTATAAACCTCTTTGCGAAAAAGATCAGGATTTTCATGTTTGTAAGAGGTGAAGATCAGTTCTTTGCTTCTCGGTGAGAAATCGGGGTTGAGAACCAGTAACCGATGATCGGTCAAGCGCACCGCGTTATGACCGTCAATATCCATCAGATACAGTTCCTTATACCCGGTCTGTTCGGAGATGTAGGCAATTTTTGCTGCAAACGGGCCACTTTCACCTGTCAATTGCTGCAGCACCTGGTCGGCGAAGGTATGGGCAATCTTGCGCACGTCACCGCGTTGTCCAGCGTAACGTCGGCCGGTCAGCAGACGTTGGGTGGTGACATCATAAAGGCGCATATCAACAATAAGCTCATCGCCATTGAGTTGATAGCCCCCCTTGATCAGCAATTCCGCTCCGAGAAGCCGCCATTGGGGGAAATTGACGTCAGTCCGTTGCAGCCCCAGCCGACCAGCATCACTTAAAAATGAGGCCGGATCGATAAAGCGGAACAGTCCGGTAAATTCCAGATCATATTCCAACACCCGATCAAACTCGGCGGCCACCTCCGGATGTGCTGTAGTGATCGGCAGAACCCGGGTCAGAGCCAGAGGAATCGCCTGTTGCCCCGGCGAACTGATCTCTATGCGGCTGGCAGCGGCAGTGCCGGCAGTCAGCACCAGCGCAAAAGAAACGACAACAACAAGGAAAACAAATTTTTTCATTAATCCAGCATCTCCTTCAGATTGAAGACAATGGTGAATTCCATGGTCTGCGGCAACGGCTGGGGCAACTGCTGAGAGCGGGTCAGGGCCCGCACCAGAGATTCGTCGAAGACAGCATGACCGGAGCGACTAACCCAGCTGAAACTTATGCGGGTTCCAGCCGCATTGTAAGTGACACGAACCACAGCCTCCGGATTACCGGTCGCCAGGGCCCGGGGAAAGGTCCAGTTCTGGCGGATGGATTCCTGGACAAAAGCACTGGCGCTGACCCCTTCCTCACTGCCCCGCCCATCCGGCATACCCACCGGCGCATCGGGTATGGGAGAAGCGGGCGCCTCACTCTGCGCCCGCGCCGCAGCGCGCAGGGCATCCAGGCGTGCCTGGCGCTCCCGCTCTTCATCTTCACGCTGACGCTGAGCGGCGAGCTCCGCCAACCTCTGTTCGCGGGCTCGCTCATCAAGTCGACGCTGCTCTTCCGCCAGGCGCTGGCGTTCAGCTTCTTCCCGCTTGCGCTGTTCTTCGGCCAGGCGTTTCTTTTCGGCTTCATCCCGCTTACGTTGCTCTTCAGCCAGGCGTTTCTTCTCAGCCTCGTCACGCTTGCGTTGCTCCTCAGCAAGCCGGCGTTTTTCCGCCTCCTCACGCTTACGCTGTTCTTCCGCCAGGCGCTCCCGTTCCAGCTCTTCTGGAGTCGGTCCCGGAATTAGTTCGGGCTCCGCCTCCGGCTCGGGTTCCGGCTCCGGTATCAGCTCCGGCTCGGGCTCAGGAATCGGCTCCGGCTCAACAGCAACAGGAGGTGGAGCAGGCTCCGGTGCGGGGGGGAGTGGGGCCGCCTCTGGACGCCCGGCCTGCGGATCGAGGACCGGGGCATTTACCAGATTAACCCGGTATACCGGGGGTTGAGATACCGGTGCACGCTGAAAAACCGGACTGACCATGAGGATGACCAGCAACAGGTGGAGCAGCACCGAAACAACCAGCATCTTGATAAAACCGGGGTCAAACCGTGCTGAGCGATTAGGCTTATCGTCGAAACGCGAAGGCGTCATGATGAGATTATTCTTCCGGCAGACGGGTTACCATTCCCAGCTTGTCGATACCCGCCTGCTTGATAGCGGCCATCACCTGCACCACCAGACCATAGGCAACGGCCTGATCCGCTTCCAGAAAAACCTGCAGATCAGGTCTGTTTTCACGGGCCTGCCGAACCACCCGTTCGAGACTGCCGACACTTGCAATATCGACCCGATCAACACTGATCTGGCCATTACTCTGCAGCACCACCACCATCGGCTCGATATCTGCCGGCAATCCAGGCGTCTGCTGAACTTGCGGCAGATCGACTTCCACCCCCTGGTCGAGCATTGGCGCGGTGATCATGAAGATAATCAGCAGCACCAGCATGACGTCAACAAAAGGGGTCACATTGATGTGCGCCATCGCACTGCGGCGGGTGCCGCTACGTCCAACGTCCATATTATTTGCCACGTTCCAGACGCTCCAGAATGTTGAGAAATTCCTGACTGAAACTGTCCATCTCGCCGATCAATTCATTGACCTTGTTGAGAAAGTGGTTGTAACCGATAACCGCCGGGATGGCCGCGGCCAGGCCGATAGCGGTGGCCACCAGGGCCTCGGAAATTCCCGGGGCGACAACTGCCAATGAGGCACTGCCGGTCTGACCGATCATGTGAAAGGCATCCATAATTCCCCAGACCGTACCAAACAGCCCGATAAAAGGAGTAATGGAACCGGTGGTAGCAAGGAAGGTCAGATACTTCTCCAGCCGCTGGGTTTCCTGGTTCGTGGCACGGCGCAGGGCACGGGCGACAATATCGGCATTCGGCATGCGGCTGGTAAAGTCTTCCGGGGCGGCATCATCGGCTGGGCGTTTTTTCAGTTGCAGCAGCTCATGATATCCTTCACGGAACAAGCTGGCGACGGGAGAATGGCTGAATTCCTTGACTCCCTGGCCGATCAGATCAAAACGTTTTTTGGTCCAGAAAAAGTCAAGAAAGCGGTCGGTTTCACTCATCGCCTTGCGAATTACCGCCAGCTTGTAAAAAATGATGGCCCAGGAAACCAGGGAAAAATAAACCAGAATGATCAGGACACTTTTAACTACCGGTCCGGAACTTAATACGAGCTCAAGCAAGGCACGTCTCTCCTTATGTTCAGGAGCTGCCACATCATAAAACAGGAGAGCAAAAGCCCTTGATCCTGCTGTAATTTGATGGTGACAACTACAAATAATGTTGATTGGGCAGTTCTCGCCGTTGGATTATCAGGCAGCCCACAAGTCAAGTCAAGCCGTCGAAGCCGGAATCAGTACTGTGCTTCAGCACTGTTCGAACCTGTTTAGCAGTGATGCTGTGCGGACTGCGATCAACCAATCGCAGCAAGGCCGGCAGATCATCAAGATCATCCCAGTCCGGTAGCAACACAGAACTTAAACCCAGCGTTGTGGCTTTTGCGAGGGTCTGTTCAAGAACCTTGTCGGTACTCCAGGCGATGCCGCTGTAGAGCTGATCGTTGTGGGTTGATTCACCAACCAGGTAATAACCACCATCAAGGGCCGGTCCATGCACCAAATCGGCACCTTCAAGGGCACTGAAAGCCTCCTCAATCAGAGCTGTGGGCAGATCCGGAGCGTCACTGCCGATCAGAACTGCCGCCTCATAACCCTCTGCCAGCCAGCCTGACAGACATTGCGCCATACGCTCTCCGAGGCCATTCCCATGCTGGGGCACCAGAGAAATGCCGGGAAATGTTGCAGCAAACCAGCCCCCGTCGCCACTGTAACAGATGGCCAGATCACAACTGGTCAGGGTTTGCGCTCGCGCGACTGTCTCCTGCAGGGACACGAAATACAGGTCCGCGGCCTGTCGGGCCGACAGGGGCGGGCACAGGCGGGTCTTTACCTGTCCGGGAACAGGCTGCTTGGCAAATATCCCCAGAATCCGCTTTTTTACCTGTTTTTGGCGGGAGTTTTCCACTTTTTCCACAGACTTGTCCACAGCTCAGGGGGTTCCGCGTTCAACCATGGCGTACGCGGAATGATTATGAATCGATTCGAAATTCTCACATTGGATGCTGCACCAGCGAATCTGCTCGACCGCTGCCAATCTTTCCGTCACCGCCCGAACCATGTCTTCAACAAACATCGGGTTGTCGTAAGCCCGCTCGGTCACAGCCTTTTCATCCTCCCGCTTGAGCAGAGCATAAACCTCGCAACTGGCACATTCCTCCACCCATTGGATCAGATCTTCGAGCCAGATATGGTCACTGTAGCGCACCTGCACTGTCACCAGGCTACGCTGATTATGGGCGCCACGATCACTGATTTCCCTGGAACAGGGGCACAAGGACGTGACCGGAACACGCGCCTCAAGCATGAAATCAAAACCTTCGGCGAGAGTACCGATCATACGACACTGGTATTCCATCAAGCCGCGAGCACCGGAGACCGGTGCCCGTTTTTCGATGAAGTACGGAAAATCGAGCTCAAGATGAGCACGATCAGCACCGAGGCGTTTTTTCATCTCCACCAGAATGGTCTCAATATTCTCAACACTGATCTCTCCATGGTAAAGATTGAGAACTTCGATGAAGCGGCTCATATGCGTGCCCTTAAAGTGCTCCGGCAGGTCAACGTACATATTGACCCGGGCAACCGTGTACTGACGCTCGCGAAACTTGTCCTGGACGACGATCGGGTAGCGGATATCCTTGACACCGACCTTGTCGATGGCAATCCTGCGCCCGTCCGGACTCTGTTGCAGGTCAGGCATCTGCTGCCGAACAAAAGGTGATTGATCAGTCTGCATAGGGAAGAGGATCCTCCTTATTGATTTCAGCAAAACCTTTCAGGCGCAAACGGCAGGAATCACAGTGCCCACAGGATAGCCCCATCGGTGTCGGATCATAACAGGAATGGGTCAAACGATAGTCAACACCAAGTTCAAGACCACGACGGATAATCTGCCCCTTGGTCAGGCTAATCAAAGGGGCCTGAATCCGGTATCCGTGCCCCTCGACCCCGGCCTTGGTGGCCAGATTGGCCAACTCCTGAAAAGCCCTGATATATTCGGGCCGGCAATCGGGATAACCGGAATAATCAAGGGCGTTGACACCGATAAAAATATCGCCGGCACCCAGCACTTCCGCCCAACCCAGGGCAACAGACAGAAATATGGTATTACGTGCCGGGACATAAGTAACCGGAATACCGCCACCTTCGGGCGCATCTTTGGGAACCTCAATGTTCGCCGTCAGGGCGCTCCCGCCGACCAGGCGCATATCCATATCGATAATCAGATGCTCGGCAGCACCGACCAAAGGCGCGTACTCACGCGCCTTTTGCAGTTCAACGGCATGACGCTGGCCATAGTTGAAGCTGAGAGCGCAGGGGACAAAACCTTGCTGTCTGGCAATAGCCATACAAGTGGTTGAATCGAGACCACCGCTGTAAAGTACCACGGCTTTTTTCATGCAGGTTCCTTATGTTTGATGTTTGATCGCGACCAATATGTCTCCTGCCCCGCCATCAGGCCAGGTTAAACCAAAACACTTACACTCGGTAGGGGCTTCCGTGAACCTCATAAAATCCCCCGGTTCCAAGACGGTGAATCTTGAGCAGATTGGTGGTTCCGGGAGCGGATACCGGACTGCCCATAGTGATAACCACGACGTCCCCCGGTTTCAGCAGCCCTTTTTCGAGCACCACTTTCTCCACCGATGCGATCTGAGCTTCCGTGTCCCCCTGAATATCGACGCGCAACGAACTGACTCCGCGATACAGGGCCAGATGCCGGCGTACCTGCTGGGTCGGCGTCACCGCGTAAATCGGTAAAGATGGCCGGTATTTGGCTACCAGGGTGGCGGTGCTGCCGGTCTGGGTAAAGGCAAGGATAGCTGCGGCACCGACATGGTCAGCCACCTGGCAGGCGCCCTGGCCAATGACATCAGGGATATTCTGATGAAAAGTCGAATTTTCCACCATGAAGGAACGCGGAAGGTTTTCCTTCTGTTCGACTTCGACATCATGAGCGATGCGGTTGATTATCTCGACTGCGGCAACCGGATACAGACCGGCCGCCGTCTCTCCGGACAGCATGACCGCATCGGTGCCATCAAGGATAGCATTGGCAACATCAGAGGTTTCGGCGCGGGTCGGGCGCGGATTGCCGATCATGCTTTCCAGCATCTGGGTGGCAGTAATAACCGGCTTGCCCGCCTCATTGCATTCACGGATAATCCTTTTCTGTATGAGCGGAACCCGCTCCGACGGCAATTCGACACCAAGATCTCCGCGCGCCACCATGACGCCGTCGGTTGCAGCCAGGATATCTGCAAAGTTTGCCACCGCTTCGGGTTTTTCAATTTTCGCAATGATCCGAATCGGTGAATGACGGTCAAAAATAATCTGTTTGAGCTGACAGACCTCTTCAGCCGTGCGCACAAAAGACAGCGCCACCCAGTCCAGCTCATGAGCAATGGCGAACTCCAGATCGGCGTAATCCTTTTCCGTCAAAGCCGGAGTAGAAATCTTGACTCCAGGCAGGTTAATTCCTTTACGGTCTGTGAGCAGACCGCCCTGCTTGACCCGGCAATAGACCTGATCACCGCTGCTGCGCAGTACTTCCAGCTCCAGTTGTCCGTCATCCAGCAGAATCCGGTCACCCGCCTCGACATCGCCGGGCAGGCCCTGATAATTGGTCGGAATAATGCCGTCCGCCCCTTCAACGTCGGCCGTAGTGATGACAACCTCCTGCCCACGTGTCAGCGTCTGCGATCCGCCACGCATTAACCCGGTACGTATTTTGGGACCCTGAAGATCACCGAGTATCGATACGGCTTTGCGATGGATAACCGAGAGATCGCGAATCTGATCGATCCAGATTTTTTTCTGCTCCAGCTCTCCATGGGAAAAATTCAGCCTGAACACGTCAACACCAGCCTTGAGCAGGTTTTCGAGCTGCTCACGCTCGCTACAGGCCGGCCCTACCGTGGCAACAATTTTGGTATGTCGATACATCTTTTCCTCCAGCGTATGGCGCTATCTATTGAGCCTTTTGCGTCAGCTCTTTCATCGTCGTTCCCGCAGTGATCCTGGTCGGGAATCCAGGTCTTGACCGCTTGAAAAAACCGGATCCCCGATAAAAACATTCGGGGATAACAATCTTCCTGATTAGAACTAATCTTCCGCAGATGCAATCTTATCCCCTCTCCCTGAGGGGGAGGCTTTGACCATTCCAAGCCCCCTCATCCGGCTTTCAGCCACCTTCTCCCCCAGGAGAAGGGTTCAAGCGGAAGATTGATGCGAATCAGTACAATCTTTGTGCAACAACCTTCATTTCAACAGCTTTTATTTGTGCCCACTGTAAAACCGGCAGACAACGATCTGCGCTTTGCCATCTGACGGATACTGTTGCTCCCCCGATCGACCCATGCTATACATAGCCACTGGCCTTCCGATATCCGTTGCGGATGCTTGCCAACAGAAACAACTTTTTAAGTATAATTCTATAAGAATAACATGAAGCGCCTGCTAACATACCTTTTTTTCGCAGCTCTCGCCACTCCCTTGCTCGCTGTAGCTGTGCTGATCGGAGCTTATTTTTATGTTTCGACAACACTACCGCAAGTCGATTCCCTGGCTGATTATCGTCCGCCGCTGATTACCACTATTTACGCCGACGACGGAACCGTCATTGCCGAATACTCCCGCGAACGGCGCTTTCTGGTCCCCTATGAAAAAATGCCGAAAACCCTGGTCCAGGCCTTTGTGGCCTCCGAAGATGCCGGCTTTTTTAAACACCAGGGAATCGATTTTGTCTCCATTGTAAGGGCTGCCATCAATAATCTGAAGGCCGGACGCATCTCACAGGGGGGCAGTACCATCACTCAGCAGGTAGCCAAAACCATGCTGCTGAGCCCGGAACGTACCTTTACCCGCAAATTCAAAGAAGCGATTTTGGCGTGGCGTATGGAACAGAGGCTGACCAAAGAAGATATCCTCTATATCTATCTGAATCAGATCTATCTGGGACATCGCTCTTACGGCGTTGAAGCTGCAGCCCGCAGCTATTTCGATAAAACCGTTGAAGAACTGACCCTGGCCGAATCCGCCATCCTCGCCGGATTGCCCCAGGCGCCCAGCCGCTACTCTCCCTACCGCCACTATCAGCGCGCCATGGACCGCCAGAAATACGTTCTCGGGCGCATGGTCGAAGAAGGCTTCATTACCCCGGCTGAACGGCGCGCCGCCGAAGAAGAGGACGTGGTTATCACCCCGCGCCTCAACACCCTGCTGGATGTCACAGCCTATTTTAACGAACAGGTGCGCCGCTATCTTGAGCAGCGTTTTGGTGAGGACATCCTTTACACCGGCGGACTTCAAGTCGAAACCAGCATCAATCTCAACCTGCAGCAGGCCGCGCTTGATGCGGTCAGGCAGAACCTGCGCGCTTACGACAAGCGGCGTGGGTTCCGCCCCGTTGAGACGGTACTGGACGAATTGTCCCAGGAAGAGTTTCTCGCTACACAGCGTAAGGGAATGACTAAAGAGCAGTTAGAAACAGGCTTCGAAACCCAGGCAATTGTCGTCGGACGAGACGGTGACCATATTCTCTGCCGGATTGGCGACCACTCCGGCATTATTCCCGTCAGTCAAACCGAATGGGCCGGCACCATCGAAGTGGTTGACGGCGATACGGAACCGGAAGGCAACGCCACTGGCGGGAGCCGTACACGTCTACCTGTCGGTTCTGTTATCGACGTGCGTATCGTTAACAGCGGTGCGAAGGTGCTGGAATTAGCCCTCGAACAGCAACCCCTGGCCCAGGCGGCACTGACAGCTATCGACCCCCGCACTGGACAGATCAAGGCCATTGTCGGTGGTTACGACTTTCGCAAAAGCCAATTTAACCGTGCCATTCAGGCATACCGTCAACCCGGCTCCGCCTTCAAGCCGCTGATTTATGCTGCAGCGCTGGACCGTGGCTATAATCCGGCCAGCGTCATCCTGGACACGCCCCTGGTTTATGAAAACCGGATCATTGAAACCGGCGAGATCGAAGAGTGGAAACCACGTAATTACGAAGAGAGATTCCACGGACCAACCCGCTTCCGCGATGCCCTGGCATTATCGCGTAATGTCGTTACTGTAAAGATTCTTGAAGATATAGGCGTCGGTTACGCTGCCAGTTACGCCAACCGGCTCGGTATCGAAACCCCCCTGCAACGCGACCTTTCCATGGCCCTTGGCACCACTGCCGTGACGCCGATGGAGTTGCTGACCGCCTACACGGTCTTCGCCAGTGGCGGAATACTATCACCACCGACCTATATTACCCGTATCCGCGACCGCAACGGACGGATCCTCGAATCTATTGATCCGGCGGACTTCGTCGCCGGTATGGCTGCCGACCAGCGTCTCATCCGGCAAGCTCCACGGCGCGTCATTTCTCCGGAAACAGCCTACTTGATGAACAACATCATGGAAAGTGTTGTTCAACACGGCACTGGACGCCAGGCCCGGGTTCTGAACCGCCCATCGGCGGGCAAAACCGGCACCACCAATGATCTCAGAGATGCCTGGTATGTGGGCTACATCCCGCAACTGGCAGCTGCCTCCTGGATCGGCTACGATCAAGGGCAACCCCTGGGTCGCAACGAAACCGGCGGTCGGGCAGCTTTGCCAGCGTGGATATCTTTCATGCAGGAGGCGATCAAACAATATCCAGTCGAACACTTTCCTGTCCCCGATTCGATTGAATTTCATCCCATCGACCGACAGAACGGTCTGCTACTTGCCCAGGACAGCAAAGAGGCCTATTACGAAGCCTTTGCTCCGGGTACAGCACCAACGCGCATGAGCACTGACCCGCAGTTAAAAGCACGCGACTTCTTTCGTCTGGATCTTTAACTGAGCAGCAGAATGTCTTTTATTTTGTGTTGACTTTTTCTATTTGCATTCGTACCATGCGCCGTTGACTCTAACCAGGAGAACCTAGTGAACAGACAAGAAGGCGACAGTTGCAGGCCGGTGTTGACCGGCTCACAAACAGGCAGATAGTCCTCTTCGATCCGATCGATAAGTGCTGCTATCTGCTTGAAAAGCGATAGCGGTACCTTTTTCAGCTTGATCTCTGCACAAACAAGTTCGTACCGCCATCCATCTGACATCTGCGTTTTAAGTACATACGCGTCCTGCTACTGAGATTGTTGCGTCCTGTGGTACCCCGCACACCTGACGACGCCAGCGCATCCGGCCGCGTTACGTATATCTGTCCACTCATCTTCTCTGCTTTTGATAAAGGAGAGGGCAATGAGCGAATTAACGATAATGGACGATCTGCGGCACATCCTGCTATCCGGTGATGCTGATAAACTGCTGAACCTGATCAGCAACGAACATCCTGCCGACGTTGCCGCCCTGCTTCCCGACTTCAGCGCTGAAGAAATCGGCACCCTGCTGGTTATGATGCCCCTCGACGTACGGGCGGATGTTATCGGCTATTTTTCCATCGAGCTGCAGGTCGATGTTGTTCTGACCCTGGATCAGGATATTCTGATTGAGCTGATTCGCGAAATGCCCAATGACGAACGGGCTGACCTGTTCAACCAGTTGCCATTGGAAAAACAGCAGCAACTGATGTCCGACATGAAAAAGTCGGAACGCGACGACATTTTCAAGCTCGCCTCCTACAGTGAGGACAGGGTCGGCTCCATCATGACTTCCGACTATGCGGTGGTCGATGCCAAGATGACAGCGGTACAGGGAATCGATTTTTTACGCAAAACCGGGGCCGATAAAGAAACCATCTACATCACTTATGTTGTTGATGGTGCGCGGCGCCTGATCGGTACCGTCTCACTGCGTAAAATGATCATGGCTGATCCCGATGAAAAAATTGCCCACTTCATGACCACCGATCCGGTGTCAATTCATGCCGATGAGCCCCAGGAAGAGGCAGCCCGATTGATTTCCCGCTACGACCTGCTGGCCTTGCCGGTCATCAATGGCGGCGATAAACTGGTCGGTATTGTTACCTACGATGATGCCATGGACGTCGCCGAAGAAGAGGCCACGGAAGATATCCACAAATCGGCTACCGTCGGCAAACTGGAATCGGGACTGCGGGCGGCATCACCATTTTCGCTGTATCGATCCCGTGTTATGTGGCTGGTCGTTCTGGTTTTTGCTAACATTTTTACCGGTGCTGGTATCGCTTATTTTGAAGACACTATTGCCACCCATCTGGCACTGCTGTTCTTCATGCCGCTACTGGTAGCCAGCGCCGGCAACGCCGGCTCACAATCAGCGACCCTGATGGTGCGAGGCCTGGCCACCGGCGAGGTGTCCGGCAAAGACTGGTTTCGACTACTGGGCAAAGAGGTGCTGGTTGCCGGCGCCCTCGGCCTCACCATGGCGCTGGCCGTCATGGCAGTCGGCATCCTGCGCGCCGGCATCGATATCGCCGTTGTCGTTGCCTTGACCATGATTATCGTCGTATTGGTAGGAAGCCTGATCGGCCTGGGATTACCCTTTTTGCTGGAAAAGTTCGGCAGCGATCCGGCCACGGCCAGTACTCCGCTGATTACCACCATCGCCGATGTCTGCGGTGTGCTTATCTATTTTGGCATTGCGTCCTGGTATCTGTCAGACGTCATCAAGGCACCAATATAAAACAACGCAGCCGGTTGATATACCTGCGAAAAATTGCAACCAATCAGATCCGGCCCGTCCTGGCCAGCTCCCGGTTTGTATTGCAATCACGCCCGAAGCTTGTTATAAAATCCGCTATCGGCTCAATCTCTCAAGCAGCAGCTATTCCTGAGAGATAGCCCCATGAGTATAGAGACGGGGCCGATCTTCGCAGTCTTCGTCGACACCTCGGAACGGCTCTGACAAGAACAGCCAGCGACGAAAGCTTCACAGACCCCGAACCTGGGAGGATATCATGTTGACCTGGGCCACCATTTTTTTCACCATCGCCTGCTTCGTCGCCGTTTTGGCATTTCTCGACATCTCCGCCCCCGTGACCAAGGTAGCTAAAAATCTTTGCTACCTTTTCCTGATTCTTTTCACCCTGACTCTGGTCGTTGGGGTGCTGCAGGGTTAATGTTATTGTTATAATCCCGGCAGGATAGATCCCATCGTCGCTATTTGTTTTCAGCCGGAGCCTCTGGATGAACACTATTTCGCCCACGCCAAAAGCGTCTCTCTTACATGGCACCACGCTAAGTGGGAGGTTTTTGCTTCCTTTTGACGCCTATCAAAAGGAAGGCGTCTGGCGGTACGCGATCCGCCGGTTGTAAAGATTTCAGTTGTTACCGGTTTGCGAATTCTGAATAATTCAATATCAGGATCAACATCAGGGTAGTGGGTTTGTGACCCCAACCTCCAGCTCCAGTTGCTGTAGAATCATCTCTTCCCCGGCAGTAACATCAACATCCGCAACACCACACACCGGACAGATAAAGCGCCTGTTGGTAATCGGCCCCTGATA
>SLDV01000158.1 GCA_007125165.1 Geobacteraceae bacterium
CATTCTTGACGTTGATGTTGACTCTTCATTGTAACGTCAAGATGGTGGTGGCGGATAGGGGAGGCAGGAAAGAAAACGGCAGTGCCGGTCGACTATAAAAGCAACCGGCACTGCCGGGAATCAATCATTTAACAATTGACGAATTAGTAGCCGCGAACTGGTACTGGTGTAGTGTCACCATGACAGGCAGCGCAGTTGGTCATAAAGCTCGGGACGTTGCTGTAATCTGTTTTGGCCACTTTGTAGCCTTCAATACCGGCGTGGATGCTGTGAATCATAGTCAGCATATCAATTTTTGCCCAACCATCTGGTTCTGCTGCGGAGTTCATGCTGTCGTAGGTGAAATTGTTGTGACAGCTCAAGCACAGTCCTTGATCGTGTCTGCGGTTGCTGTGGGCTTTGAATTCGGCTCCGGGATGACAGGACAGGCAGGAGACCAGGGCATCACTTTGACCGGGAACATTCGCAGCCTCCACAGTCGTTCCCCTGCCGGTGAAGTAGGTAACGGCGGTAAAGCGCTCATCCTGACGGCTGGTCACGCCGATGCGGTAAATGGCATCGGGATCCCATTTGCCGTGCCGTTCAATTTCACTCAGAATCATGTTGATATAGTCGCCGTAGGCACCATCAGCGGCCGGTTTGTTGTGGGTCCAGTAGGCGCCATCGCGGAAATCGATGGGGTTGTCCCTGTGCTTGAAGGTGTAGGCGAAACCACCCTTATCTTTGGTGACCGACTCACGCAGATTGCCGGCACGAATAACTTCTGTAGCGCCTTCTTCGTAAATTCGGTTACGCTGCAACATGCTGATCCAGCCGACCTTTTCATTAACCCACTTGGCGATAGTAAATTCGAGGGATACCTGATCTGCGGCATAATTCTGCATATCGAAATGAACTGTTATTTCACCATTATTTACCGTCACGCTGGTGATTTTGGCTGCTGCCTGGGCGGAGTGGCCGGAAGCGATGGCCGTATAGGTCAGGGCAGCGACTGCGAATGCAATAACGAGGAGCATTGTGGGTAGCAGCAACAACTTTCTCTTGTTTGTTCTTAGCATGTTGACATCCTTTCTTTAAACTGATGGGTGGCAGAAGAAGCTTCAGTTACTAATTTTAGCAAATTAAGTGCCAATTGCTGGTTTTTTTGTCAAGCGATTGAAATAGAGAGGGTTTTCCCTGGTTGGGGGGTGGCGATGTGGATTTTAGGTGTTCAAAATTGAACAGTTGGCCGTTGCTGTCTGGTGCTGGTGTTCAATATGCGACACTACTTTTCTTGTTTAGCGGCGTTCACACTCTTCTTGATATCATAAGTTCTGATTTTTCCGTACAGGGTGCCGCGAGCGATACCCAATGCTTCTGCTGCATGAGAGATGTTCCAGTTTTTTGATGTGAGCACTTTGCGAATAACGGCTTCTTCTATTTCAGGTAAAGAGCTTGTATTCGATGCCATAGCGGTCGTTGCGGTATCTTGTGAAGCAGGTTGTTTAGGGCGCAGCTCCTCAGGAAGGTGTTCAACTTCCAGAAGGCCGCCGGTGCAGAAAATAACTGCTCGCTCAATGGCATTGGCGAGTTCACGTACATTGCCGGGCCAATGATAAAGATTCAAGAGGTGTTGAGCATTTGAGCTGATAGCGGTGATGTTTTTATTGTGCAGCCTGCTGAACTTGCTTAAAAAATATGTTGCCAGTGGGGGAATATCGCTGGCTCGTTCGCGCAATGGAGGCACGTTCAGTGTAACAACATTGAGGCGATAGTACAGGTCTTCGCGAAAGGTTTTGGCGCGCATCTCGGCTTCGAGATCCTTGTTGGTGGCACAGATGATGCGGGTATCAACCCGGATTGTTTCTGTTCCGCCGACCCGCTGAAAGGTGCCGAGTTCAAGAACCCGCAGCAGGGCGATCTGGGTGGTGATGGGGATGTCACCGATCTCATCGAGGAAAATGGTACCACCATCAGCGTGCTCAAAAAAACCGATTTTTCGTTTATCGGCACCGCTGAATGCTCCCTTCTCATGACCAAAAAGGGCACTGTTGATCAGGCTTTCCGTTAGTGAGGCACAATTGACCGGAACAAAGATACGATTCTGGCGACTGCTGCGCGCATGAACCGCAGCAGCAACCAACTCCTTGCCTGTGCCACTTTCTCCGCGGATCAAAACCGTGGCATTGGTTGCTGCAGTGCGCCTGATGCCTTCGAATAGCTCATACATGGAAGGCGTTCGACCAATCAACTGTTCAAATCTCGGCACATTTTCCGCATCGGTTTCCTTGTCAAGCAGGCTGAGATGTTGGATGAGTTTTTCCAACTGCATTTGCAAGGTAGTAAAGTCGAAAGGCTTGAGGATGTAATCGTAGGCTCCGGCCTTCATGGCCCGAACGGCTTCTTCCGCTGAATTGACACCCGTCAGTATGAGGACAAAAATCTCCGGCCAGTGCTGTTGGATTTTTTTCAGTAGTTCGATGCCATCCATGCCGGGCATGGACAAGTCGGTCAGGACGATATCTACCGGTTGTTTTTCAAGCTTCTCAATGGCAGAAAATCCATCACTGACAGTGTCTATGTGAAAACGTTTGTCTTCACCCATTTCACGGCGAAAAATATTCTGATAGGCGATTTCATCGTCGACATAGAGGAGGCGAATTTTTCTGTCTGCCACGTTGCTAACCTCACTTTGTTTTTGTGGGGGTAGATATCAGGACTCAGGGATCTGACCGTTGATAGTAGCATCATTGTCGACTGGAAGCCGTATAATGAATATCGTTCCCTTGTCGACACTGCTGGATACACTGATTGTGCCCTGATGGCGCGTAATGATATCAAAGACGATGCTCAATCCCAAACCGGTGCCGACACCGGTTTCTTTGGTCGTAAAGAACGGTTCAAATACCTTGTTGACGACTTCGTCAGGAATGCCGCAGCCGGTGTCAGTGACAGAGATGAAGATCGACTGATTTTCCAGCCGGGTCTTGATGCGGATGAATCCCTCGTTGCTGATAGCCTGAACAGCGTTGATCAGCAGGTTCAGGAAAACCTGATTGATCTGACCGGGGTAGCATTGGCGCATGGGAATGTTCCCATAGTCTCGATCAACGGTTATCCTGCCATCTAACTCATGACGGATGATCGCGAGCGTACTGTCAATGCACTGGTGCAGGTCGGTGAGTTCAAGGCGCGGGATTTCGTTGCGGGAAAAGGTGCGCAGGCTCTGTACCGTCTGATCAATACGTGAGGTGCCGTCACGGCACTCCTTGATGATGACCGGCAATTCTGCCAGCATGGCATGAATGGCGAAATCTGACAGGTTCTTTCTATAGGCCGTCAGCAGGTTCGGATCGCTGTTGCGTTCAATGGTTGATGTTTGTAGCGTAAAAAACTGACGGAAGCGTTCCAGGTATCGTTCGAGGATGACCAGATTATGGCTCATAAAACCAATAGGGTTGTTGATGTCGTGGGCAATTCCGGCAGCAAGTTGACCAATGCAAGCCATTTTATCCTGATGGAGAATTGTTGCCTGTTGTTCTTTAAGCTCCTGATAGGCTGATTCCAGTGATTTATGGTTGGCCTCAATTTCCAGGTTCTTTCTTGCCAACTCCCTGGTACGCTCTTCGACTCGCTGCTCAAGGGTCAGATTCAATTCCTGGAGCTGTTGCTGAGCTTGCTTGCGGTCGTCAATTTCTTTGCGTAAGTTGTCGTTGCTTTCGGCCAGACGCTCGCTCTCTTGGCGCAACAATTGTTCACTGGTTTTCAACTGGAGTGATACGCGCTTCAAAATCCGTAACGCATAAACAAACAGGGCCAAACTCAACAGCAGGCTGAAACCGATGACTCGCAATATAAAGGTGCGGAATACTTCGGCACGCTCAGTAACATCGACAATCATGATGAGGTGTCCGATTTCTTGTTGACTGGCGTCAGAAATAGGGAAGCGGCCTGAGCGATAAAGTCTGTCATTAATGGTAAGGGATCTGGCAAAAGGAGTTTTCATTTCCGATGTGTCATAGAGCCTGCGAAGATCATGGTCGCTCACCGCAAAAGTAGACGAGCTGACAACACTCTTTTCAATCAGATCCCACGCCGCTGAACTGCTGCGCTCTTTTCTGCTGATTTCCCACAACTCTCGATTCAGCAGTTCCTTGTTCAGCATGACCAGGATGTCGCTTTTACTGATCTCTTTGATTTGTTCCAGTAGGGGGTGGATTTCGATCCCCATTTCGATGTAGCCGATCAACTCACTATTTACAAACCAGGGATAGACCATGCGCTGGGCGAGGGTTCCAAATCGCCCTATTTCAAGGCCTGAAGAGGGGTGTCCAGTAGCCATTGCTCTTTGCAGCGCGATCCTCGGTGCCCCGGGGGACAGATCTTCGGGCCGATAAACCCTGAGCAGCAATTCTCCCTGCGGGTCGCGGAAATAGAAATGGCTGACCTGGAGGGTTCTTCTGATCAAGGGAAAGATTTCGTCAGCGTGTATCAGGAGTTGTTCCCGGTCCTGGTATCGCATGGCATTTCTGAATCGCTGCTGGTTGCCAATGAACTCAGCAGCCATTTCCATGGATTGTGAATTCTGCAAGGCAATGGAGTTGAATATCGAATGGAACTGCCGGTATCTGGTTTCCATGGAGGCGGACTCATCCTGCCGACTGATATGGTAGCTGGTCAAAACAAAAGCAGTAATCAACACCAGAAATGTCAGGCTCAGAGGTATGAGCAGGCGTTTTTGCAAGTGATAGTTTTTCAATCGGACCCCAGAAACAGCAATTGAATTATGATGCGTCATTTGCTTCCGAATTTGCTGAGAATCTCAGCCGGCGCCTGCTCAAAATGGGAAAACTCCATGGTGAAGCTGCCCTGACCTTTGGTGGCGCTGCGCAATTCGGTCATGTAGCCGAACATTTCCAGTAGCGGTACACTGGCGCGGATGATCTCCTGACCGGGGCGCGAGGTGATCCCTTCGATCTGGCCGCGCTTCTGGTTGAGGCTGCTCATCACCCTTCCAGTATAGTCCGATGGCGTTGTCAATTCCAAGGCCATGACCGGTTCGAGGAGGGTTGGGGCGCTGTCACGCAGTACCTGATACAACGCCCGGCTGATGGCGTTGGCTATGCCCAGCTCGCTGACGCGGTGACTGTCGTAGGGAGCGTCAACCAGGCTGACGCTAAGGTCGGTCAGGGGGTAGCCGGCAATTGGTCCGGATTGACAGCCCTGCTGCAGTTGTTCTCTGATCCGCTGCGCCAGTTCGTCGGGCCAGGGTGCGAGAACTGCGTCGGGTATGTCAATACTCAGACCCTGTTTGCGGGGTAACGGGTTGAGGCGGATGGTGACTTCACCACAGTGGGTTTTGCCGTCGATGTCGCGCTCAAAAACTTCGTGGTGCTGACTGGCGCAGCGGATGGTTTCACGGTAGACGACCTGGGGTCGGCCGGTGGTGGTGTCGACGCCAAAATCGGTCTTGAGGCGCTGGGTTACTACTTCGAGGTGCAGTTCACCCATGCCGGTCAGCAGGGTCTGGCCGGTTTCCGAATCTTCCTTGACCTTGAAGGTGGGATCTTCCCACTGCAATTTTTCCAGGGCCAGGGGAAGTTTGTCGCGATCATCAACGGTTTTTGCCTCGATCGCCAGGGACACGACCGGCTCCGGATAGTTGAGCCCGGCGAGTTGCAGCGGGGTGTCCGGCGAGCTCAAGGTGTCGCCGGTCAGCACCTGCTTGAGGCCGGTTGCGGTGACAATATCACCGGCGCCTGCCTCCTGGATGCGTTCACGTTTGTGGGCATGCATGCGGAACAGTCGGGCGACCTTTTCTGTGGAGCGGGTACGGCTGTTGTGCAGGACATCTCCCGGGGTGATCTGCCCCGAGTAGATGCGCAGGTAAGTAAGCTTGCGCCCTTCATCAGCCAGCACCTTGAATGCCAGGGCACAGACCGGACCATCGCTGCGGGTTTCAATATGAAGGGACTCGTTGCTGTTGAGTTGTTTAGCTGGTGCCGGCGGCGCATCGAGGGGGGAGGGGAGCAAGGCGCAAATCATGTCAAGCAGCGGCTGGATTCCCTTGTTGCGCAGGGCAGAGCCGAGGATTACCGGAAACAGTTCACAGCGCAACACGCCGACACGCAGTGCGGCGATGATGACCTGTTCTTCTACCGGCGCGCCTTCGAGTACGGCGGCAAGGATGTTGTCATCAAAGTCGGCAGCAGCTTCAAGCAGTTGTTCGCGCTGCAATTGGGCTGCAGGGAGCATCTGTGACGGAATTTCTTCAGCGCGCCAGGTTTTGCCGAAATCGTTATCCTCGAAGTAGAGAGCCTGCCGGCGGATCAGATCAATGACGCCGATAAAATGTTCTTCAGTCCCGATGGGGAGTTGCAGCAGTAGCGGTCGAGCCTGGAGTTTGGCCTTGAGCGCTTCAAGCACCTGATCGTGGTCGGCGCCGATGCGGTCCATTTTGTTGATCAGACAGATGCGTGGCACCCGATAGCGGTCTGCCTGGCGCCATACCGATTCGCTTTGCGGCTGGACCCCTTCGACGGCGCTGAAAATAGCGACGGCACCATCAAGGGCCCGCAGGGAGCGTTCTACCTCGATGGTGAAGTCGATGTGGCCGGGGGTGTCGATGAGGTTGAAGATGTGGTCGTTCCATTGGCAGCGGGTGGCGGTGGCGGTGATGGTGATGCCGCGCTGCTGTTCCTGTTCCATCCAGTCCATGACCGCCATGCCGTCGTGGACTTCACCCATCTTGTGGATCTCGCCGGTATAAAACAGCATGCGTTCGGAAACCGTGGTTTTGCCGGCGTCAATGTGGGAGATAATGCCAAAATTGCGGATCCGGTCAAGTTGCGGGGTTGTCATGGGTCACCTGTGTCGTCAATTGGTCAGTATTTAAAAGGGCAGCAGGGCCCGTGTAGACCTCCGATTATAAGTTGCATTGCAGACGCTGGAGCGTTTCCGCGTCCAGAGCATTGTCCCTGGCATAGACCGCTTCGATCTCTTCAATATGAAAGTAGTCCAGGCCGCTGTTGCTGAAAAAATCTTCGCGCAAGGCCTGCTTGCCGTTGTGAATGATTTCCGGGAGAAATTCGTGCACATAAACATGCTCCATGTGCAGATCATGAAGGATTTTTTCAAACAACTGACGGTTTAATCGCATGTTGAACATATTGCCAGTGCCCAGTTCTTGATTGAGGGCTTCGTAAAGATCATCCTGGCTTTGTTGGTTCAAAATGTTGGTACTGTTGGTTTTCAGCCAGTCTCTGGCGGCCGTCAGGGTGTTGCGAAAATGTTGTTCCTCGCCGGTAATATAGTGTAACTCTTCGTAAAGTTCGTGTGCGCGTAAATGACCTGCCGTGACAGCACTGAGCCCCTGTTTTAAGTGGGTCAGTTTGCGGCGACCGAAATTGCCGATGAAGCAACTTTTGTGCAGGTCGGTGAAGAACAGACGTTCAAAAAGACCAGGGTTTATCCGGCCAAATTCCTGGCACCTGGTGAGCAACTGGTGGATAATCGTTTCTGCGGGCAGATGGTTGTCAAGAAACACAATCCGGTTGATGGCGATTGTCGTGGTATCGTGGGTTTCAAACAGGCGACAGATGTTGTTAAGTTGCTGTCGAACTGTGTTGCTGCTGCTATCCTGTGGATCAGTCAGGTGGTTCTTGAACTCCTCGATCATTTTGTCAAAGCGATAATCATGATGTTTGTGCGCCTGCTGTCGGGCCAGAAGCAGTTCGGTAATCGCCCCATTGTCAAGAGGTTGCCCGGTTGTCAGCCGTTCGAGCAGGTTGCGGGTGGTGGTGATATATTCAGCCTCCGGTGTAGAAGGTTCAAGGCCGGCCAGATAGTTGCGATCAAGGGTCAGTAAAAGGATTTCCGGAACCTGCTGACGCAAGGCCTTGGTAGTTATCCGGCTAATCTGTTGCTGCTGGGCAGCAGTTATTTTGCCTTGTGTGGCACAAGTTAAGAGAAGTTTACGGTAGCTGTCTGCAATTCGATAGTTGCTGCGGTGACGATAGATGACATCGAGACGGATGCGTTCCTGTTGCAGGGGCGGAATATCAA
This sequence comes from Geobacteraceae bacterium, assembly GCA_007125165.1. Lineage (GTDB taxonomy): Bacteria > Desulfobacterota > Desulfuromonadia > Desulfuromonadales > Geopsychrobacteraceae > Pelovirga. The sequence goes on from SLDV01000158.1 coordinate 8,044, forward strand.
GCTGCGTGGCCAGCTCATCCAGTGCTTTTAAGCGGATATCCGCCATATTGCGGTGGGGGTAATAAAGGTTGCGGAGTTCCTGTTGAAAGTGGCGGTTGCGGGTATGGGTCAGGCGAAGGAGGTAGAGTGTGCAGTCGGGCGGCAACTGCGAAAGAATGTTGGTCACCAGCCTGGAATCATCAGCCTGCGCCGGCTCCGGCAGGCGTTTCAGGGTTTTACCCAACCGCCGCAGGAGCGTTTCCTGAAGCTCCTGAATACTGTCACCAGTAAGCCCGTGTATAAAGAAAAAGTAGTTGTGGACAGGGTGCCCCTGGATGAACACCTGGGAGTAATCAGATACGGCCTGATGGTGATCACTCCATTGCAGTTGGCCGTCAGGATCCACCGTCGCACCCAGCAGGGTCAGTCGATTAACAACACCTTGTCTGATCAGGTCTGCCGGCGGCAGTTCATCACCGTACATGTATCCGCTCAGGGTGCCCCCTGCTCCGCGCTGGATCAGGATTTCAGGAGTCAGAATCAGCTCATTGCCGGGCGAGAAGAAGCGCACAGCATCATCTTCCATGGCGTAAAAGTGATGGTGAGGGACACGACAACCGGCAGCAGTTGCATAATATTCCACCTGTTGATTGATTTGTCCGTGCAGGCGCAGCTCAGTTTTCATGGCAGGCCTCACCGGCGTGCTCCAGTTGTACCTCAAAAGAAAAGTGCTGACCGTCGTAGGCCAGATTGATTCCGTCGGGCAGATCGGCATCGTGACACAGGTGTTCAACGTCATGGCTTAAATGGGTCAGCAGGGTCTGTTCTGCTCCTATCGATTGGGCTATGGCGACAGCCTCGGGAATGTTAAAATGAGTCGGGTGAGGCCTGAATCGCAGGCCATCCAGAACCAGCAGCTTGAGGTCGTTCAGCAGGTCCAAAGAGTTGGCAGGGATACCGTTACAGTCGGTCAGGTAAGCGATCGGGCCGCAGCGGTAGCCGGTTGCCATCTGGGGACCATGGTATAAAGGAACCGGGATAATCTTAAGACCGAACAGTTTGACCGGTTCCTCAATAGGATGCAGTGAGAGTTTGGGGACGTAGCCTGGCGGCTGGTTCTGATCAAAGATATAGTGGAAGTTTGTGCGCAGGCTGTCCAGTGTGTCGGGAGCGGCATACAGGGGGATTGGTTGTTCGCCGGGGATATTGAACCCACGTAAATCATCAATGCCATGTACATGATCAGCGTGACAGTGGGTATAGAAGACGGCATCGACATGGCGAATGTCTTCGCGCAGGGCCTGGTGGCGCAGATCGGTCGAGGTGTCGATGAGCAGGTTGCGACCGGCGCAGCGAATCAGGGCACTGCAACGTGTGCGCTGATTACGGGGATCTTCAGATCGACAGACACCACACCGGCAACCAACCACCGGGATGCCGGTGCTGGTTCCGGAACCGAGAATAACAATATCCAGGGTTGCAGTGGGCACGATTCAGGTTCCTTGTCAGGTGTCGGTCAACTCGTGGGGTAATTTAGCACTTTGATTCAGTGACAGACAAGAACAGAATGGTTCGGCGGCGGCAGATGATGTTGAGAATGCAATCACTCATTGTGGAGGTGGTGTGAATAAACAGGGGCCTGAACAAATTAACAAGTTGTGTCGCCGTTGCATCCGCTTATGCAAACAGCCGACTACTATGTTGTTGCTCTCCTGTCCCCGTTACCAGCAGCGTCCCTTCAAAGTGGAAGAACTCAAGTTTCAGCAACTTGAACTCTTTGACACCCAAGTTGATTAATACGGTTCTTTCGCTGAATTCTTCTTCCCCTCTCCCTTGAGGGGGAGAGAATAAACGCATGTCTGCGGCAGATTGATACTGATCAGGCAGATGGATAACTTTTAATCGATCTGATCAAGAAAATTCTTAAGTAGCGGGATAAACTTTTCCGGTTCAACCAGGAAGGAGTCATGGCCATAGTCGGACTGGATGCAATGGTACTCGACCGGTTTGTTCTGTGAACGCAGCTCACTGACCACTTCTTCTGTCTGTTGCGGGGTGTAGAGCCAGTCGGAGCTGAAGGCAAACCAGAGGGAAGGACAGTTAAGTCGACTTAAAGCGTCACTGAATGAGTCGAAGTTCCAGGCCACATCGTACAGATCAAGGGCCTTGGCCAGGTAAAGAAAAGCGTTGGTGTCGAACTTGTTGGTAAAGGTGCCGCCGTTGTAGTTGAGGTAACGTTCCACCTCATACTGACCGAAAAAATCAAACATCCCGTCACGAACAGAAAAACGGCGATCAAATTTCAGCCACATGGAGGCATCGGACAAAAAGGAGATGTGCCCGACCGCTCGTGCCAGCGCGAGACCATCCGCGGGGGGATGTTCGGGCGGATAGTTTCCTTTTTTCCAGAGGGGATCATTAAAAATCGACTGGCGTGCCAGAGCATTGAGGGCAATGGCCATGGGAGATGTGCGACCGGTGCCGGCAATAGGGACAATGGAACGTACCATCTCCGGATAGTGGATTCCCCACTCGAGGGCCTGCATTGCACCCATGGAGCCACCAATAACGGTTTTAAGAGTAGAGATGCCGAGATGGTCGAGGAGCAGTTTCTGCGCCCTGACCATGTCGCGCACCATGAGAACCGGAAATCTGAGACGATAGGGTTTGCCGCTGCGTGGGTCAATGCTGGTCGGTCCGGTAGAACCTTTGCAGGAGCCGATGGTGTTGCTGCAGATGACAAAATAGCGGTCGGTATCCAGAACCTTGCCGGGTCCGATCATGTTGTCCCACCACCCCGGCTTACGATCTTCCGACGTATGATAGCCTGCGGCGTGAGCATCGCCGGTCCAGGCGTGAGTCGCAAGAACCACATTCGAGGCCTCCTGGTTCAGGGTGCCGTAGGTTTCATAGGCGATGGTCAAGGGACCAAGCAAGCGACCGCTTTCAAGGCGCAACTCGGTATTGAAGCGCGCGAATTCAGTTGCTACCAGACCGACACTCTGTTCCAATGAATCAACCCTCTGGTTAGTTGGTTAGCCCTTCTGGGAATCCGAAGGCTCACAAGTTTCTGATTCGCAAAACCAGAAGTTTTTCGCAAGGTCAAGGAAATCAAGCATTTGAGCGGAGGCGTAGTCCTTTGCGCCGCACAATCAAATGCGCAGATTGACGCAGAGATTGCGGAAAAGAGCGGTTTTACGGACAGAAACAAAAAAAGCCCTCCATTCATTATGGGAGGGCCTGTCATGATAGCGGGAGGATCCGTATCTTCAGGCGCCGTCCCCATCTGTCCCGTACGTTATGAAGCGTAACGGGCAGGAATTGGCACCATTTGGCTCACTATGAGCCCGGTTGCCGTGGTTTCACAGGGCCTATTCCCTCCACCACTCTGGATAAAGACGTGCTGCTTGCTGATTGTGGAAAGACTCTAGCTTACTGCCTCTTTGCTTGTCAATTGTTGATGGCAGCACAAAAACTTGCAAACAATGTTTTCTGGTTATCTATCTGACTCCAGTAAGCCCAAAAAGGCTGAATAGATTCTGCGACTGCGCTTCGCTACGCGCAGAATGACGGCAATAGGCGCTGTTCTGCAGGACTGTCATCCTGCGCGAAGTCGCAGTATCCAGATTGTTAGCTGAAGGTATCTGTCTCACTCTTGTAACCACCGCAACTGGAGTGAACTGGACAACCAGACAATGTTTTTTTGTGTATGCCGGAATTATCTACCGGAGGGGCTCAGTTTTTGTCCAATGCCTTCAGCTTTTCCTCCTGACGGCGGACGATATCAGCGATACTGTAGCGTTGCAGAACATTCGATAGTGCCTGCTGAGCTTCTTCCCATACTTCGTGGGCGGCGCAGAAAGCGTCACGCGAGCAGAATTCGGAGTCGATCAGGCAGTGGTTCAGCTTGAGGTCCCCTTCCTGGGCCTGAAAAATATCCAGCAGCGTAATCTGTTCCGACTCTTTCGCCAGCAGAAATCCGCCGCCGACGCCGCGTTGTGAACTGACGATGCCGCTTTTGATCATCGGCTGCAGAATTTTGGTCAGAAAGGCGGGGGTGACACCTTGTGTGCGGCAGATATCCTTCTTCAGAACCACTTCATTACGAGGTTGCTGCGCCAGATAAATGATGGTTCTAATGGCGTATTCGGTTGCACGTGTAATGACCACTGGATGATCCTCCTGAAACAAAATGGGTGTTTCATTGGTCCGGGTAGTTTTTTCGACCGGACTTTATTGCTATAGTTACCTGATTGATGCCACTACTGTAAAGAATCTTAACCGAAATAATTAGGTTTATGATCGTGATTGTACCGCACTCTCGTCCTCCTGTCATCGGTCGATTTGCCCCCAGTCCTACCGGGCCGCTCCACTTTGGCACTCTGGTGTCGGCGCTGGCGAGTTATCTGCAGGTGCGACAGGGGAGCGGCAAGTGGTTGCTGCGGATTGAAGATCTCGATCCTCCACGGGTGGTTGCCGGCTCGGCTGATGCGATTCTTTTTTTACTCGAGGGCCTTGGCTTCGAATGGGATAACGAAATTGTCTATCAAAGCCGGCGCTTTGATCGTTATCGCGACATTCTCGAAGGTTTGCGTCACCAGCAGATGGTTTTTGAATGCGGTTGCAGCCGCCGTGAGATTTTTGCCAGTGCTCCGCATGCCGGTGAAGAGGGACCGGTTTATCCGGGAACCTGCCGTTATGGCACTGGTAGCGGCCGATCACAACGATCCTTGAGGTTGAAGGTTGGCAGCGAAGACATCTTTTTTGTTGACGGCATTCAGGGGAAGCAGCGTCAGAACCTGGAGCGGGACGTCGGAGATTTTGTGCTGTATCGTGGCGACGGCGTTTTTGCCTATCAACTGGCGGTAGTGATAGACGACATGGATGCCGGGGTCACCCACGTGGTTCGCGGTGCTGACCTCCTTTTTTCAACGCCTCGGCAGATCTGGTTGTATCGATGTCTGGGCGTCAACCCGCCGGCTTATTATCATCATCCTCTGGTGCTCGGTTCTGATACGCAAAAACTCAGCAAGCGTGATGGTAGTTACACCCTGATTTGTGCTGCTAATGGCGGGCGCATGCTGTGGCTGGCTCTCGATTTTCTCGGCCAGGCGCCGCCATCCGATCTGGTCAGTGCGTCACCACAAGAAGTGCTGGGGTGGGGAATCGAGAATTTTTCCGTAGCCGGCATCGGGCGCGAAAATCGTTCTATCCATTGTTGATGTAGATTATTATCAGTTTTCGTCGATCAATATTTATCCCCTGCCCTGAGGGAGAGGACCAGGGTGATGGGGGTATGTTGATTCGCATTTGTTTTTTTTTCGAATGCGGCTATGATTCGATATTACGGATCTTCTCTATCGGGGGCGTTGCCGTAGTTTTTTAGTTAACTATTGAACACAGCTTTATCAGCGGAGATGAAAAATGAAAAGAATATTTGCCGCTCTGGCGATTCTTCTATTCCTGGGCGCCTGCAGTAGTGGAACCTATAACATTCCCAAGCGTGAGTATCAGTCGCGCGTGCAGGTTCTGGGTGTTGTTCCTGTGCTGGTAGACAGTACCAGAACGATAAGCTATCCGCACGGCGCCGAAGTTTACCATCTCCTCAGAGAATCTGCCCGGGGCCAGCATTATCATCTTGCCGAACAGTTGCGGGCTAAAAGGGGCTACTTTGATGTTCGTACCCTTGATATCAATCCCGATATGACGGCCTTGTCGCTGCTTGCCGGCGGCGCAGTGCATGATCAGGCCGGGCGACCCCTCGGTTATCGTCTTGATCCGGCAACCGTGACACAACTGACCCGACAGAATGTTGTTGATGCGCTGTTGATCGTGGTTTTTTCCGGTGAGCAGATTGAGGAAAACCGACGCTCAAGAACAAGGCTGGAATCATTACGCACAACCTACAGCAGTATTCAGGCCACGGCCGTTGTTGTTGATCGTGAAGGGAATATTCTCTGGGAGTTGACCGGAGACGACAGTTATATGGCGGTCAACCTGCAATATCCGGATTTTGATGAAGCACATTTTAATCGGACCAATCTGGTTCACGTCAAAAACATCAGCGTCGCAGGGGCCGAGCGCATTATTACTGACGGAGCCGGAGACAATGCCGATAATCCTCCGCGGATGTACCGGGAGCTTTTTGCCAAGATTGTTTCAGCTATCAGCCCCGGGCTTCTTGATTCATTACGATAGCTGCTTGGAGCTGTTTTCTGAAAAAACAACAGTCGCCAGTCCTGAAAATCGCATCTTCCTGGTTGACATGCGGCGATAAAGCGGGTAAAAGCACGGTTAACGCGAGAATTGAGCAACCTGCCCGCTTTATCTTCCCTGCAACATGATGCGGTTAAACTTAAATTAAATTAAAACTGTCGTGCGCAACAGACAGGCCAACCATCGATAGAATAAACCTGGACTGAAGAGCCCTTAATACACGCTGATAAATAATATAACCCACCCTTGCAGATTGAGTCGAACTGCCTTTGTCCACCTTGTGTGGAGACATTGGTATTGTTGCCGACGCCTGTCCTGTCGGTCTGAATCGGAGAATCCTCTATGAACCTGAAAGAACTGAAACAAACAAAAATAGCTGATCTGATTGCTTTAGGTAAGGATCTTGGTCTCGAAGAAATCGGCGGCATGCGTCGACAAGACCTGATCTTCAACATCCTTAAAGCCTCTGCAGCTCAGAAGAAGGCTATTTTCGGGGAAGGGGTTCTGGAAATATTGCCGGACGGTTTCGGGTTTTTGCGGGCACCGGATGCGAATTATTTGCCGGGTCCGGATGACATTTATATATCTCCGTCGCAGATTCGCCGTTTTGCTCTGCGCACCGGCGATACGGTGGCAGGGCAGATTCGCCCGCCCAAAGAAGGTGAGCGTTACTTCGCGTTGTTGAAGGTTTCCGAAGTGAATTTCGAAAACCCCTCAAAAATGAAGGAAAAAACCTTTTTTGACAATCTTACCCCGCTCTATCCTGATCAGAGTCTGACCCTGGAAACCGCTCCTGACAATAGCGCCGCCCGCATTATGGATCTGCTTGCTCCCATCGGCAAAGGACAGCGAGGCTTGATTGTGGCCCCGCCGCGTACCGGCAAAACGGTATTGTTGCAGAGCCTTGCCAACTCCATCGCCGTCAATCATCCTGAGGTTTATCTGATCGTCCTGCTGATAGATGAGCGTCCGGAAGAAGTGACCGATATGCAGCGCAGTGTCAAAGGAGAGGTTATTTCATCGACCTTTGATGAGCCTGCCACTCGTCACGTCCAGGTGGCGGAAATGGTGATCGAAAAAGCCAAGCGCCTGGTCGAGCATCAGCGTGACGTGGTTATTCTGCTTGATTCCATCACCCGACTGGCCCGTGCTTACAATACGATCGTCCCCTCAAGCGGTAAAATCCTGTCCGGTGGTGTTGATGCCCATGCACTGCACAAACCGAAGCGTTTTTTCGGTGCCGCCCGTAATATAGAAGAGGGGGGCAGCCTGACGATTATTGCTACCGCTCTGATCGACACCGGCAGTAAGATGGACGAGGTCATTTTTGAGGAATTCAAGGGAACCGGCAACATGGAACTGCACCTCGATAGACGACTGGCCGACAAGCGCACCTTCCCGGCCATGGACATCAATCGTTCCGGAACCCGGCGTGAAGAGTTGCTGGTTGACGAAAGCCATCTGCAGCGTATCTGGTTGCTGCGCAAGGTACTGTCATCGATGAATACCGTTGACAGCATGGAGTTTCTGCTGGAAAAAATGGCGGATACCAAGACCAATCAGGAATTTCTCGATTCCATGAATCAATAAGGGGGCCCCGGCAAGCAGAAAAGGGGTTGCTCGTACCCGTTAAAAGTGCTATCTAGATCTATTGTTCGCAGCAATTTAACCGACCTGTACTCAAGCCAGGCCGACAAGGAGAAGAAGATGAGAGAAGGAATTCACCCCAAGTATGATGTGAGCCCGGTCCGTTGTGACTGTGGCAACACCTTTGAGACCCGCTCCACCCTGTGCAAGGAAATCCACACGGAAATCTGCTCGGCCTGCCATCCGTTTTATACCGGTAAGCAGAAGCTGATTGATACCGCCGGTCGGATCGAGCGCTTCCGCAAAAAATACGCCCAGAAGTAATCGGGTAAGATCTAAAAAAAGCGGCCCGGATCACAGGGGCCGCTTTTTTTTATGCTGCTGCCGGACCATCTGCCGGTAGTGCCTTCACCTTTGTCAGCGGTGTGAAAGAATCCTATGTTTGCCAATCTGGAAGATGTTGCAGATCGTTTTCGTGAGGTCGAGGGGCTCCTCTCCGATCCGGCGGTAATGGCCGACCAGAAACGTTATCGTCAACTGACCAAAGAGCATGCTGATTTAAGCCAGGTGGTGGCGGTTTATGATCGCTACAAACAGGTCTGTTCCGATATCGCCGGCAATGAGGGGTTGCTCAATGACAGCGACCCGGAGATGAAAGAGCTGGCTCGGGCTGAACTGGAACAGCTTGAAGAACACCAGGAGCAACTCAAAGAAGAGTTGCGGTTGCTGTTGTTGCCCCAAGACCCTAACGACGACAAAAACGTTATTCTCGAAATTCGTGCCGGCACCGGTGGTGATGAGGCCGCCCTGTTTGCCGCCGATCTTTTTCGCATGTACAGTCGCTATGCTGAACGCAACCGCTGGAAGATTGAATTGATGAGCTTGTCGGAGACCGATGGTGGCGGTTTCAAGGAAGTGGTCGCCCAGATCAGTGGTGAGCGTGTCTATTCCCGGCTGAAGTTTGAGAGCGGCACCCATCGAGTACAGCGCGTGCCGGACACGGAAACACAAGGGAGGATTCACACCTCGGCCTGCACCGTGGCGGTACTGCCGGAGGTGGAGGATGTCGACATTCAGATCAACCCTGCTGATTTACGAATTGATCTGTTCCGTGCCTCCGGGGCCGGTGGCCAGCATGTCAACAAAACCGAATCGGCGGTGCGCTTGACCCATATCCCCACCGGCGTGGTTGTTGCCTGCCAGGAGGGCAAGTCGCAACATAAAAACAAGGCCCAGGCGCTGAAATTGCTGCAATCACGTATTTACGAACAGATGCAGCGTCAGCAGCAGGCAGAGGTTGCGGCAGATCGCAAAAGCCAGATTGGCAGTGGTGATCGCAGTGAACGGATCCGTACCTACAATTTTCCGCAAGGGCG
>SLDV01000071.1 GCA_007125165.1 Geobacteraceae bacterium
ACCAGATCAACGAGGTCCTGGGGCCAGTAGTTCAGGGACAATCCCTGATTGAGGCCACTGAACCCACTCCCCGGAAAACCACTCACCGACAGCACGATAATGTCCGTCTGCTATTGGCCGAAGATAACCTCATCAATCAGCAGGTGGCACATGGCATTCTGAATAAACTCGGTTTCGCTGTCGATATCGTCAACAACGGCAAGCAGGCTATCACTGCCCTCACTAACTGCACGTACGATCTGGTATTCATGGATATTCAGATGCCGGAACTTGACGGCCTGGAAACCACGCGTATTATCCGTTCAGGCAATGCTGATATTCCTGACACGGGTGTTCCCATTATCGCCATGACCGCCCATGCAATGGAAAGCGACCGGGAGCGTTGCCTGGCAGCAGGCATGAATGATTATATCACCAAGCCGATTTACCAGGACAAACTGATTGATGTGATGAATCAATACCTGGCACATAAGCTTGAAGCAAAGATTCCTGCGTCAAATGGCGACATCAACCCGGATTCTGCCGCCAGTGTGGCAACAACGCCTGCACATCTTTTTAATTTTGACGATCTGCTTCAACGGATGATGGGCGATAAGAACCTTGTCTTCTCGATTCTGGAAGAATCCTTACGCATCCTGCCAGATGAAATCGAGCTGCTCGAAAAACTGGTTGCCGATCAACATTACCTGCGGGCAGGTATTCAGGCACATAAAATCAGGGGGGCCCTCAGCAACATGGGCAGCCCTTACCTGGCCGACATCGCTGAGCAGATGGAGCAGGCCGGAAAAGACAAAACAGATGACATTCTCCCTCGCTTATTGCAACAATTGCAAAGCGGTTATCTGAAACTCGAATCCCTTGTTTCTGATCGCCTTACTACCTGCTGAAAGGATCTGCTGATGAAATTTCTGGTTGTCGAAGATGAGTTTACCACCCGCCTGATATTACAGAAGATTCTAGCTGAACATGGAGAGGTCCATGTTGCTGCTAACGGCCGCGAAGCCGTAGAAGCCGTCAAACAGGCATGTGAGGATGGCGAGTTGTATGACCTGATTACCCTGGATGTGATCATGCCGGAGATGGATGGTCAGACCGCCCTTAAAGAGATCCGCGATCTCGAGAGCCTGCACTCCATAGCCCACACAAACCGGGCGCGAGTCATCATGACAACGGCGATGAATGATGGCAAAAGTATCATGGCCGCCTTCAAGGAACAGTGTGACGGCTACCTGGTCAAACCGATTGATCGGGCCAAGCTGGAAAAATTCATCGCTGAGAGAAGAGCCATCTAACCGGGGTGAATGCACCGACCAGTACAACGATACATACATCACCATATACGGGGCGCCACCACATTAATCGTCGAGGCCGAACCATGCCCAACGTTTTTTCCTGGAGACTCATTATCCCGGCAGATGCCAACGATGACAACGGCCATGTAAACAATATTGCTTATGTGCAATGGATGCAGGACGTCGCCATCAAACACTCAGATGCACAGGGCTGTACTAAAGACCTGTATGCCGAACTCGGCACCAGCTGGGTTGTACGTTCGCACCTGATTGAGTACCTCAAGCCGGCATTTGCCGGAGATGAAATAGAGATACAGACCTGGGTCTGCAATATGAAAAGAACGCGCTCTTTACGTCGTTATCGGTTTTTACGCTGCGCCGATCAGACTCTTCTGGTACGGGCGGAAACCGACTGGGTCTATGTGGACACCAGATCGGGAAAACCGAGAAAAATCGACAACGCAGTCAGCGGTGCGTTTGACCTGACAGCAGCAGAATTATCATTTTAAATCAGTGTCAAAAAGAAAAAGGCAGGCGAACTGACCTGCCTTCTTATTTGCTGCCATCTCCTGCTGCTACAGCGCAGTATGTTTGGTGACAGTTATTTGATTTTCACTTCGATACTCTTTGGCCTTGCCGCTTCGGTCTTGGGAATGACCAGAGTCAACAATCCATCTTTAAAGGCAGCATCAATTTTGTCGATATCAACATTCTCCGGCAAGGTAAAACTACGGCTAAAGCTTCCGTAGAACCGTTCTACCCGGTGCACTTTTTCATCTTTGTCTTCTTTTTCCTGACGGCTTTCACCGCGGATGCTCAAAACACGATCTTCTATGTTGATTTTTACATCCTCGCGCTTGACTCCGGGCACATCGGCCTTGATAGTAAAAGCCTTCTCAGTTTCGCTGATATCGACCCGGGGTGACCATTCGGCTCCCTCTGCAGCAGTCATCGCCCCTCCACGGAACGGCCAATCCTGACGACTCAGCAAGCCTTCCATCTCTCTGAACGGATCCCATTTTGCCAGTTTCATTTCTTCCTCCCTGTTCAATGCGGGATGATATTTTCAGAGACAGGCTGCCCGCTTCAACCGACCTCGGCCAGATAGAAACAGACAATATAAAGGAACAAAGCCACATAAAATGCCGATCATTATATTTAGATGATAGCGCAGAAACGTAAAGCTTCAAGTCAGGCAGGATATTTCAATACCTGATGACAGACTCTGCAATAGCAACCAGCAGAATAATCGAACCACCGATAACAACAGCGAGGGAGGGGGCCTCCTGGATAATAACCCAGGCCAGCAGAATAGAAACAACCGGCTGCATACAGCCAACCAGTGAAACTGTCTTGGCTGCCAGCACTTTAAGGCTGACGGTGTAGAGAGTATGAGCTGCGGCAGTCCCCAGAAGTCCGAGCATCACCAGCAACAACCAGTCCTGCCCGTTTAACGATCGGGTCGCAGATAAATTGACAAAAGGAAGAAAAAGCAGAGCAATAGCCACCAACTGATGAAACATCAGGGTGCCACTGGGAATCGCGGCAAAAAAATATTTCTGGCACAGGTTTCTCAACGAGAACAAGAGCGCCGAGAGCACCCCCCAGGCAGCCCCTTGAAGGATATTCCCGGACAACCCCAATCCCAGATCCTGCCAGACCATGATCAGCAGGCCAAACATCACGAGAATACCGGAAATCAGATCACGAATCTCCAGGCGCCGATGAGTAAACAGGGGTTCAAGCAGAATCGTTATCATCGGATAGCTGAACAAGGCCAGAATACCGACAGCAACCGTAGAAATCTGCATGGCATGAAAAAATGTCCCCCAATGAACACCCATCACCAGCCCTAAGACATAAATTCCCGCCAGATGCCTGGCATTCGAAACCCGCAAGGGCACCTTGTAAGCCCGACAGAAAAGAAAAAAACCACCGATGGCAATGACACTGCGCATCTGGGTCATGGAAAAAGCGTCCAGGGGAATCAACTTGGCAAACAGGCCGTTGAGACTTAGAAGGGTCAAGCCCAGGTAGAGGAGCAGAATACCTTGGGCAGGTTGTCCGGGAGTTGAAAGTGCCATATGAGCAAGACCACCAGCTAACAAGAAAGAAGAATTGTGACGATCGATATTCGGCTGAACAACAGAGCCGGGAACGCGTTACTGGGAGCGCTCCTCCAGTTGGATAAGGAGACTCTTCAATTGTTCGATGGTCTGACGCAAATGACGGTTTTTTTCTTCAAGATCATCAATCATCTCAAGGCTGGATCGAGACGCTGACACCAGAGATGCATTCTCACTCTGACATTGTTTCAGTTCATGGGCAAAAAGGCTCAAGGCCTGGGCCCTCGCGCGGTGGTCACCGGGTGGATAATCAGCAACATACTGATCAAGGCTGGCTGGATCGCCAGTGGCAAGAAAAAGCTCGAGATGCCGGTCAAAGTCCTGCTGCTGTGACACAGCGGCCGGTGACGGCAGCCCCCACGGCTCAGGGATCAACGGCGCACAACCGGACAAGATAGCGCTCAACAGCAGGAAAAATACCCATCTGATCATTCTGGCTGATCCTCCACCATATACTTGTTGCCATCCTGCAACTTCAGGTATTCCTTGAGTCGGGCACAATCCTGACTGATGACAAGACGTGATGGATATTTGTAACGGGTAGATTGAATAACAGCAATTGAAATCGTCATCAGCGGGAATGTTCGTTCGACACCATAACGGTCCTTGCCGATAAAGGACTCAGCCGTCCGGTCCTCTTGAGAGTAAAAAGAGGGAACCATTTTTTCAAATCTGGAGATAATTTTTTGCGCCAAAAGTTCACCCTTGTTCAGGGTCGTTACTACCACGTAATCATCACCACCGATATGTCCAACCATATCATCTGTGTTGCCGAATTCACTGACAACCTCCTGAACCAAATCGCCGACACGGCTCAGCACATCACTGCCGGCGTTATAGCCATATCGATCACCATAGCTTTTGAAGTTATCAAGATCGATATAAAGATGAGAGAAGTCGATGTTCTGATTGATCCGGGTATCAATAGCTCGATCAATGGCACGATTCCCCGGCAATTGTGTCAAAGGATTGGCATCTAGGCGTGACTGTTCAAGCTCGCGAAGCTTCTGCCCCATCTGATAAAAATCATGAGCTAACTGGGAAAATTCATCATTGCCCGACAGTTCGAGCCGATGATCAAAACGCCCCGCAGATATTGATTTGGTCGCCCTCTTCAACTCACGAACCGAACGATGAATACTGAGGATAACTGTAACGGTTACAGGAGCCGACAAGCAAATACCGATTAGAGTTAAAAAAGCGGTGGTTTGAAAAGCCGCACTGGTCTTCTGCGACAATCGGGTCAGATCGGCATTGATCTGCTGCTGCTGGCTCTCGCGATATTCCGCCAGCAGTCCGACGATCTGCACCCGCAACGGCACCATTGTTTGACCCGATAACACTTCTGCCTGTGTCCAATCTTCACGTTTTAATACCTCAGATAGATTTTTGTCGGCCTGGCGATAGGCGTCTAAAATCTTCAGCAGGGTCCGGCTCTGTTCATTCGCGGGAAGCCTCTGCAGGGTCAGCATATGACGCAACAGCTCATCGATACGATTCTGACGCAGACCGGTCAATTCAGGGTCACGGAGAATCAGCAACTGTTTTTCAATATTTTCCAGCGCCAGAAGGTTCTGTTGCAGATCACGTAATAATTCAAAAGTTGAAAATTCGATACTGACAAGATGCTCGGTATGACGGGTCTGATCATGAAGTTGATAGAGGGCATAACCAACCGCACAAACAGTAAAAAGAACAATCACCAGATAACCGATGACCACCTTCTTGGTCACTGTAGAAAACAGCTTACGCATCTGCTTCATCACACCCTGATAACTTAAGTTCAAATACCCAGATAGGCTTTGCGAACCTCGTCATTAGACAGGAGCTTGTCAGCCGCGTCAACCAGGGTGATGCGGCCATTCTCCATGACATAACCACGATCAGCGAGTTTCAGAGCCTGATTGGCGTTCTGTTCAACCAGAAAGATGGTCGTATTGTTTTCTTTATTGATCTGGCGGATCATGTCGAAAATCTGCTTGATAATCAATGGTGCCAGACCAAGGGAAGGTTCATCAAGCAACAGCACCCGCGGGCGCGCCATCAGCGCCCTGGAAATTGCCAGCATCTGCTGCTCCCCGCCCGACAAGGTTCCACCAAGTTGGCGTTGTCTTTTTTCCAGAATAGGAAAGATGGTCATCACATAATTCATATCCTGCTGAATCAGGTGCTTGTTGGTGCGCAGAAAAGCGCCCATCTCCAGATTTTCCAGAACCGTCATGTCAGGAAAAATACGCCGCCCTTCGGGAACCTGTATCACCCCCATTTTAACAATCTTCTCGGGGCTCAATTCGTCAATAGGGTCACCGTCAAGCAGAATCCGGCCTGCGCGTGGCGGCACTATGCCTGACACAGACATCAGGGTCGTTGTTTTACCGGCACCGTTAGCGCCAATCAAAGCGACGATCTCTCCCTCTGCAACCTCGATGGAAACGTCTTTTAACGCCTGAATATTGCCGTAGTAAGTCGATATGTTCTCAATTCTCAGCATAGATATTCCGTAACAGGCTGGGTCTGCTGACCATACTCACGGTCAAGCTTCAACCTCTTCGCCAAGATATGCTTCGATCACTCTGGGATTATTCCTGACATCCTGAGGGCTCCCCTGAGCAATCTTTTTACCGTATTCCATAACATAAATCGGATGGGAAATTTTCATCACCAGCTTCATGTCATGTTCGATCAGCAGGATTGCGATCTTTTCCTCCTCACTGATGCGCCGGATCAACACTTCCAGAGCCGAGGTCTCGTAAGGATTCATTCCCGCTGCCGGTTCGTCCAGCAGCAGTAACAAAGGATCGGTCGCCATGGCCCGGGCAATTTCCAGGCGCCGTTGGGCGCCATAGGGAAGATTACGGGCAAACTCGTTGACATATTTTTCCAATCCGACCTTATTCAGCCAATAGTAACTGTCTTCGACGATCTGCTGCTCTTCTTCGCGTACACGCGATCCACGCAGAATCGAGCGGAAAATCCCGGAACTGGTGCGACAATGGCGACCAATCATGACATTTTCCAGAACCGTCATTCCGCCAAAAAGTCGGATGTTCTGGAAGGTTCGCGCCAACCCCATTTCGGTAACCTGATTGGGTTTGAGGCCGTTCAGTCGGCGTGTCTGCTCGCCTTGTGGATGGAGCAGAATATCCCCCTTGGTGGGAACGTAGATGCCTGTAACACAATTAAAAAAAGTCGTTTTCCCGGCTCCGTTAGGGCCGATCAATGCTGCAATTTCACCTTCGTGAACGGTCAGGGAAACACTGTCAACGGCGCGCAAGCCGCCGAAATCCATGGTCAGACCCTTCACTTCAAGTAATTTACGCCCTGACTCATTCATTAATCGGCTGTTCCTTTACTCCCACATGTGTCTTGTGACCTTTA
Source organism: Geobacteraceae bacterium (assembly GCA_007125165.1). Taxonomy (GTDB): domain Bacteria; phylum Desulfobacterota; class Desulfuromonadia; order Desulfuromonadales; family Geopsychrobacteraceae; genus Pelovirga. The sequence goes on from SLDV01000071.1 coordinate 6,797, forward strand.
TAAGTATAGACCTGACGCAAGCCGCTGATCAGTCCCTGAGGTCTGAAAATCATCATCAGAACCATGGCCGCGCCGAAAATCAACATCCGGTATTCAGCGAATGCGCGCAGATATTCAGGTAGCAAAATCAGAATAAAAGCCCCGAGGATTACCCCGAGTATCGACCCCATACCACCCAGAACAACGATCGAGAGGATGATTGCCGATTCCATAAAGGTAAAGCTGGCGGGGTTGATAAAGGTTGTCTTAGCGGCAAAAATAACACCGACCATGCCGGCCCAGAAAGCGCCAAGGGCGTAAGCGGACAACTTTGTCCGCCCCATGTCGATCCCCATGGCAACGCAGGCCACCTCATCTTCACGCAAAGCTATCCAGGCTCGACCGATACGACTGTTCTTCAGTCGGTTGGTAACAATAATGGTCAGCACAACCAACGCCACCATGATGTAATAGATATAGGTTGTCGATTGAGCCAGGGTCATTTCCAGACCGAACAAGCCGGGACGGTCAATATTGGCGATACCGCTGGGGCCCGAAGAAAGGGTCTCCCAGTTTTCCATGATAACCCTGAAGAGCATTCCGAACCCGAGGGTAACAATAGCCAGATAGTCACCACGCAGACGCAGAATCGGAAAACCGAGAATCACCCCGAACAGGCAACCGATCATTCCGCCGATGGGTAGAACAAACCAGAAGCCCAGATCAAAATTGTGATTGAGGATGGCATAGCAATAAGCACCCAGACCAAAAAAAGCGACATAGCCCAGGTCAAGCAGACCAGCCAGACCGACACCGATATTGAGCCCGAGACCAAGAACAACAAAGATCAGAGCCGTGACCATGATATTCGTCTGATAGGTATCAAAGACCAGCGGAAAGACGAGTGCCAGTGCCAACAAAATAGCCAGGACCCTATTACGAAGCTGTTCATTTTCCAGCAACATCTGCAGACGACCGCGGGTTTCCACTCCCTCTTCGGCGATTTTCCTGCGCCGGTTGCGCCGGGCCAGCATGTAGCGCCACAGATAGGAGAGAAAAAAACTGCCGGCAGCCACCCAGATCAGGTTTGACCAGCGCCACACAACCACGTTTTCAATAGTATTGACCCGAACGACCACCAACGGAAAAGTCAAAAACATGAACCAGAGAGATATTAGCAGTGATTTTTTAAAGTCCCGCAGAATGATCTTCATCTATTACACCTTCTGCTTGTGAACTTTTCCAAGAATACCGGCAGGTCTGAAAATCAGAATCACAACCAGCAACACGAACGTGATAACGTCTTCATAATCACTGGAGATGTACCCGGCGGCAAAACTTTCTGACCAGCCAATAATCAGCCCACCCAGAACGGCACCCGGGATCGAACCAATCCCCCCCAGCACGGCTGCGGTAAAAGCCTTTATGCCGGCCAGAAAACCGATATAAAAACTCACCTGGCCAATGTAGGAAGCAACCAGAACTCCTCCAATTGCCGCCATCACCGAGCCGATGATAAAAGTCAATGAAATCACGTTGTCAACATTGATTCCAACCAGCCGAGCCATACTCAAATCCTGCTGAGTTGCGCGCATTGCCTTGCCGACCCTGGTTTTTTTGATCAAAAAGGTCAGCACAACCATGGTAATCAGTGTTGTAATGAGAATCACCAGCTCCGGCGTGCCGATAATGTGAGCAACCGGCTCGATGAAAGCAAGGTCTGGTATCAGTCGTGGAAAGGGAAGAAAGTCAGGTGTCTGTGCCAACAGAACATAGTTCTGCAGAAAAATCGACATGCCGATGGCGCTGATCAGTGCGGATAAGCGCGGCGAACCGCGCAACGGACGGTAGGCGACTCTCTCCAGGGTAAAGCCGTAAGCAGCAGCGTATACTGCTGCAATGGCTGCGGCCAGGATCAAAATGGCAAATCCACTCAGACCATAGATCGTGCAAACCCCGGATACAATAAGCGCAACAAAAGCGCCGATCATATAAATCTCACCGTGAGCAAAATTTATCAACTGGATAATGCCATAAACCATCGTGTAGCCAAGGGCGATAAGAGCATAGATACTCCCACGGGTCAGGCCACTGAAAAAAAGCTCCAGAAAATAATCCATATAGTCAAATCATCCACGACAAGAAAACAATCGACAAGTCTGGTGTAGCATGAAAGCGGCGATAAAATGCCGGGGGGCCGATGCAAAGCACAGCCCCCGGCAATCCAGAGCTCTTTAGTTCATCTCGACAAAAACGCCATCGACAACCTTAAACACTGAAAAACCAACACCCTCGGCATCCCCCTTGTCGTCAAACTTGATCCGGCCAACCGGAGTATCAACATACTCGGTCCGCAGAGAATTGACCACCGCATCGTAATCGGTGGTACCGGCCTTCTCGATGGCATTAAGTAGAGCCAATGTCGCAGCATAGCCCTCCTGGAAGAAAGCGCCAGGCTCAGCACCATAGGTAGAACGATACGCTTGAACAGCAGCCTGATTCAACGGCAGGTGGGAAAGGTCACGTGGGCCGGTGGCATAGGCTCCTTCGGCGGCGCTGCCGGCGACATTCAGGAAGCTGTCATCTTTAACCCCATCATCCGATATAAAGGTAGCATTAACCCGACGACGCTGCATCTGGGTCACCAGCTTGGATGCCTCCGGATGATAACCTCCGTAAATCAGGGTATCGGCACCAGTCCGGCGAACTCGCTGGATAATCGAAGAATAATCCATCGCACCGGGCGTAATTCCTTCGAACAGGACAATTTCAGCTCCGCCGGCCTCTTCCAGGGCCTGTCTGGCAAAGTCGGCAAAACCACGACCATAGTCGCCACGATCATGGAGAATGGCAACTTTCTTTACGTCCAGATTTGCCAGAGCATAATCAACCGCCAGCTTGGACTGCATATCATCGGAAGCAATGGTACGGAAGAAATTCGGATATTCTCCGCTCTGGGTCAAGGGTGGATTGGTTGCTGACGGAGACATCACCGGAATCCCGGCTTCGCGATAAATACCAAGGGCGGCACGGGTCGCGCCGGAGCAGATATGTCCCATCACCACATGGACACCATCACTGACCAGTCGGGTAGCGGCGTTGGTGGCAACATTGGGATTGCATTGTTCATCCTGAATAAACAATTCAACCTGCCGCCCCAGGACCCCACCCTGCTCATTGACCTGATTTACCACAAGCTGGGCGGCGCGCATCGCCGGAATACCATAGGGGGCGAGATCGCCAGAGTGTGGTCCGGCAACCCCAAGCTTGATCGTATCCGCAGCAACGCCGGGCACGGCAACGCTAAACGCCAGTAAAAGGGTCGCACATAACATGGAAATCTTTTTCATTGTTGGCCTCCTGAAATAGAGTTGTACAAACACGCCGATCAGCGTTCAGATATAAACTAACCGACCAAAATGGTCAACTATTTTACAGAAAGAGGAACAAAGCGAACTCAAAGCTTATTGTCTGAATCTGATAGAAGATTTATCCCTGCTTGCCCGCAAGAACCACTTCTTCCCCGTGGCGATGATGCTCGGCCAACATTTCCCTGCGAACTCGCTGCCAGATGGGCCCAAGGTCTGCAGACCCCATCAGGTCGGCGAGCACGATCTGATCGGGATTCTGAATTTCCACTAGATCAAGGCGAGCATCAGGTAAAGCGGCAACCGATTGTTCCAGGTCGGCGGTAGGCTGCAACTCCGTTGAGCCTTCATGGAAAAATCCCAGTGCATAGCCGCTGTCAAAAAAAATCAGGGCAACCTTGTCGTCGGTGTAGACACGCACACAGACGCTGAGCATCTGCTCGGTAATTTTTTCAAGCATGGCCGCAACATCGAATTGGCGGAGGTCTTCAGCCCGATGCAGATAACGCCCTTGCAACAAGGCATGAAGTCCAAAAACAAGATCGACAGAAAGCTGGTATATACTTAAACGTGAGTGACCCTGAATCGACATCTCAAAGATACGGGCAATCGCGTCATAGGCAATCTGTTGCGATGCCTTTTCGCTGGAAGAAAAAAACGAGCTGATCAGCTTCCCGTGATGAAAGAGAATGATGCCGGCGCCCTGCGGGGCATCAAAGCGCAGATACCCGGTAAACTTGCCGCTACGAAACTTCCCCATCGCTTCCGGCAGGTTGATACGCGCCGGATTCACCTGCTGACGAACAGGTTTTCCTTGTGGCAGATAGAGCATCTGTTTCTCCCAAACGAACGGGTTGTTCGTTAACATTGACACAGGCTGAACATCCTAACAAAAAATCGCAAAAATCTGTACTTCTTAAACTCGGGTTTTCGCTCTCAGGATTCCTGCAACTGCTCCCAGGACAGATACATGTCGTCAAGACTCTGCTTGAGCTGCAGATGTGCCCGAGAAATCCGGCGCCACTCTTCCTGATCCTGATAGATATCCGACTGAGTCATGGTTTTTTCAAGTAGGTCCAGCTCTTTTTCGGATTGCTCAATTGTGTCTTCGAGGTTCTTCAGTTCACGCAACCGTCGCTGTTCGCGTCGCTGTTCCTCCTTGCGTTCAGCATGCGCCCTGAGACGCTCGGCCTTGTCATCCGGCACCCCCGATTCGGTATCATGACGACTCTGCTGCTCGACCCGTTTGGCGCTGAATGTATGGTCCCCCGATTGCTGGCGAGCAGCGAGAAAGTCAGCGTAATTGCCTGGATAGGAATCGATAGTTCCGGCACCCACAGCAATCACACGTGTTGCCAGAGCATCAACGAAATAGCGATCATGGGAAACAAAAACGATTGTGCCTTTGTATTTTTTCAACGAATCAAGAAGGACCTCTTTTGACTGCAGGTCGAGGTGGTTGGTTGGCTCATCGAGCAGGAGTAAATTGGCCGGTCTTAGCAACAGCTTGGCCAGGGCCAGTCGATTACGCTCCCCCCCGGAGAGCACCCTGACCGGTTTTTCAATATCGTCACCGGAAAAAAGAAAAGATCCCAGAATATTCCGCAGCCGGGGCACCATGGCCACCGGCGCATCCGCCATCAGTTCTGTATAAACGGTTCGCATCGGGTCAAGAATCGTGGCCTGATCCTGGGCAAAATAAGCCTGAACCAGATTATGTCCCTCTTCACGCGTACCCGAAACCGGCGATTCAACCCCGGCAAGCAGGCGCATCAACGTGGATTTACCGGCACCGTTAGGACCAATAAGGGCTACCCGCTCACCCTGAAGTATGTCCAGGTCAATGTTTTCCAGAACCCGCAAAGGACCATAGTGCTGTGAAGCACCGTTAAGGCTGACAGCAATCCTCCCGCCCTTGGGGGGGGAGGGAAAACTGAAGGAGATTTTCTTTCGTTCCGGCGGCAGAGAAATCCTCTCCACTTTCTCCAGCTGCTTCACCCGGCTCTGTACCTGGGCTGCCTTATTGGCCTGATAGCGGAAACGATTAATAAAAGCTTCGATCCGGGCAATCTCGTCATCCTGCTGTTGTTTAGTTGCTTTTAGCACCGCAATACGCTCATCGCGTGCCTGTATATAATGGCTGTAACTCCCCGGATATTCTGTCAGGGTACCATTCCATATTTCGACAATCCGGGTAACGACCTGATCAAGAAAAAACCGATCATGCGACACCAGCACCACCGCATAAGGATATGCCTGAAGATACTCCTCCAGCCAATCGCGGGCGGGAAGATCCAGATGATTGGTCGGCTCATCCAGCAACAACAGATTGGGTCGTTGCAGCAGCAGCTTCGCCAGAGCAATACGCATCTGCCAGCCTCCGGAAAAATGCTCACAGGGCTTGTCGAAATCTTCCGCCGCAAAACCGAGGCCGCCCAGAACGCGACCCACTTCGGCCTCCATCAGGTAGCCGCCACGCTCTTCAAATTCATGCTGCAACCGGGCATAATCCTCCATCTGTGAAGACATTGTCGTCGCAGAAAAGGAGCTCTCTAAGCGGCGTATCTCTTTTTCCATCTGCTGCAAATGGGCCAGCGCACTGTGCGTTTCAGCAAAAAGTGAGCGGCCCTGATGCACGAGGCCCTCTTGAGGCAGATAACCGAAGGTCGTTCCCTTAGCAACCTGTACGGAACCACCGTCAGCTTCCACCTGCCCGGCTAGAAGCTTGAGCAGGGTTGATTTGCCGGCACCATTGGCACCGCACAGACCGATCCGGTCTGTGGGCCTGATAAGCCAGTCGATTGCCGCAAAAAGCCTGCGATCGGCAAAATATTTATCCACATCTTTTAACTGCAACATCAACTATCAACCTGAAATAAAAGAACTCCCCCGCAACAGGCAGAGGGGGCAGAAAGTCAGAAGAATATAAAATAAAGAATTTGGATTCTGAATTCTAGATTCGGGGTTTTCAATCATACAACACAGAAAGCGGGACCAAGGCTGAAGCTGCTCTTTATATCAAGACAATCTCCGACAACAACAGAGGGTTTCCCGATGGAAAACCCTCTGTTGTAGAGCAGGTGCCGGTGAGCGCTCTTCTTTCTTTCAACTCCATAACAGTAAAAGCACTGTCAGGATCGCAGGCGCACCATGTAATCTTCAGCCAGTGCCGCAAGCCCCTCAACATCCATGCGTGCATTATTCATGACCAGATGGTACAGACTCGGATTGTCTGGTTTTTCATTAACAAACCGCTCGATGAATTTTTCCCGCTGGCCCTGCAGCCTGTCAATATGGTCTCTGGCTTCAGCTGCGCTCATCTGGTATTTGCTGGAAATATTGGCGACCTTGAACTCCCCTGGAGCAACAAGACGCAAATGAATGCAATTAGGCAGGTCCTGGGTAACGTGAGATGCGCCTCGTCCGACAAGAATACAGTTTCCACGCTTGGCAAAACCGCGGATCACCTGGCGCATGTGAGTAAAAATCTCTGTTTCTTCGGCGCTGATATGATCCAGAAACATGGTAAAAATAGCCTTCATGGAGGCTGGAGTGTTTTCCGATTTTTCAATCTGATCTACAGAAAAACCGGACAGCTCCGCGACCTCATCAATCACCTGTCGCCCGACGATAACCCAGGGCTCTCCCGCTGTCCGGGTATTAAGTCGTTTTTGCAAAGCTTCAGCAAAAGGATAAGCCTGACAGCCGAACTCCCGACTCAGAGTAAAACAGGGCGCCGGCTTACTTTGATCCGCTACCTGCTGCAACTTATGCCATGCCTGCAGTTTAGCTTCCATCTGCGGGGTCCAGACATTGCTTTTAACCATCCAATCCTCCTTCTCGGTCATCATGCCAATCATGGTCAACGGTTATAAGTTGGTATAATTATAACTGATTATTCATCTTTTTGGAAAGAAATGCGAACACCCTTTTACACCTAGTCTTCATAATCAACCAAACTGTGCCATTCCCAGCAGAAGCGGTACCACAGCGAACCTGCTAAGACAATAAATTCATATTCCTTATGCTAATTTATCTGCTATAGTGACGGAGGAAAAAAGCACCAGCAAAATTGACGTGCTTCCGCATCAAAAGGTGTGTCGAGGCCGCTTATCAGTTTACTGCCGGCCAGGGGCTGAGGTAAAAGCTTCCGGCTATTTCACTCTTTACCGCCGCAGAACTATTCTGCCGACCCCGCTTAAGCGGTGAGGTCCGGAACAAGTTCGCGGTGACAGGTGCCGTTCTTTTACGGTCGGAAAGGTTTATAAATGAGTAAAAAAATGTTGATCAACGCTTCCCACCCGGAGGAAAACCGGGTGGCGATCGTCGTTGATGGGGTTTTGAGTGAGCTTGACATTGAGCTGGCCGGTCAGGAACAGGCTCGGGGGAATATCTACAAAGCGATTGTGGTCCGGGTAGAAACCGGTCTGCAGGCCGCTTTTGTCGATTATGGAGCAGACAAGCCCGGTTTTCTTCAGATCAGTGAAATCCATCCCGACCTCTATCCAGCCAAAGCGGAGACCAGCGGACGCCCCCGGATTGCTGACATCCTGCACCGCGGCCAGGACATCATGGTTCAGGTTGTCAAGGAAGAACGTGGCAACAAAGGTGCCGCCCTGACGACCTTTCTGTCCCTGCCTGGTCGCTACATGGTCCTGATGCCGGACAGTACGACCAAAGGCGTCTCACGCAAGATTTCCGAAGAAGCCCAGCGTAAAACTCTTAAAAAAAATATGGCTGAACTCAACCTGCCGGAGCAGATGGGATACATCGTCCGCACCGCCGGTATCGGCAAGGAAAAAGAAGAACTCAAGCGCGACTTCGACTATCTGGTACGCCTCTACGAAGGAATTGTCCAGCGCAAGGAACAGGTTAAGGCTCCGGCGCAACTTTACCAGGAGTCAAATCTGGCAATCCGTTCGATCCGTGACTACTTCTCCGCTGACATGGACGAAGTACTGGTTGACGATGAAAAAGTATTTCAAGACGCTAAAGATTTTTTTGCGCTGGTAATGCCGGAACACGCTCATCTGGTCAAACGCCATCGAGAGCGGCGTCCGATTTTCTCGCGCTATCAGATTGAAGAACAGATCGACATTTTGTCACGCAATCAGGTCTCTCTCCCCTCTGGTGGCTCTATCGTTGTCGACCCTACCGAAGCCCTGGTCGCCATCGATGTCAATTCCGGTAAAATGTCCAGTGAGAGCGGCATAGAAGCGACGGCAGTTAAAACCAACCTCGAGGCGGCCGGCGAAATCGGTCGGCAACTGCGCCTGCGTGATCTGGGCGGCTTGATTGTCATCGACTTTATCGACATGCGTGACCGCAAGAACAACCGCGAAGTCGAACAGGAGCTACGTAAAGCGTTAAAGAACGATAAAGCCAGGGTTTCTATTGGCAGAATCAGCCAGTTTGGCCTGTTGGAAATGAGTCGGCAGCGAATCAAGCCGGTGTTAAGCGTCGGTGCCTACAGCTCTTGCCCCCACTGCCATGGCCTTGGCAAGGTGAAAAGCATCGAAGCTCAGGCAGTGAGCTTTCTCCGTCAAGTTCACACAGCCGCAGCCAAAGGTCAGGTCGGACACATCGAGGCACGTGTCCCCTATGAAGTTGCCAACTATCTGCTGAACAAGAAAAGAGCAACAATCAACCGGCTTGAAATTCTTCTCGATCTGAATGTCACCATCCTCGGCCAGATGGATATGCTTCCTGGTGACCTGGCCCTGGAAAGTTTCAAACGTGAAAAAAGCACGCCTGACGACGCTGAAAGTGCCCCCGTTTCACATGCAAACCAGATTGATCTGGCTTTGGCTGACGTCAGGATGGATCAGGAATCTTCAGGCTCAACGTCTGAATTGGAAAGTGCAGAAACGACCAGCGCAAAATCCGATTCAGCAGAAACGGTGGCAGAAGTCACGCCAGCCAAAAAAAGGCGGCGCAGACGGCGGAAAAAATCGCCTGCAAATACCGACAGTGCGGCAACAGACAATGTTCAATCTGCGCCTCAGCCTCACCAGGAGGAAGCTGCTGCTGACAAGTCAGAACAGAATATCACCTCTGCAGTTGAGAAGGATCGGTCTACGGAGTCCTCTTCCGAGGAAGAGCAAACGGCCACGGCAACCAAGCCCAAGCGCAGGACGCGCAGGCCCCGAAAACCTGCCACTGTGGCCGAGCAAAAAGACACTGCCGCGCCAGAACCCGGGGCTGCCTCATCTACGGGGGCTGATGTCACACCGGAGCAGCAGACAGACCAGGGTGCACAGAACGGCAAAACTGAAACCGCCACTGCCGCCGACAGCAATAAACCACCGCGGCGGACACGAAAAACCAGCCCCAAAAAAGCCGCTGAACCGGAGCCTTCCACTTCGCCGGATTCAGCTAAAACAACTGCGGCAGGAAACAATTCTCCAACAGATGACCCACCATCATCACCGGAAGTTGCCGCTGCAACCGGACCTTCCCCCTCCAGACGCCCCCGCAGGACACGAAAAGCGGTAGAAACATCAGACACACCGGCAATCGAGAAGGCAGGCCAGGAACAAACGGCAGAAACAGCAGAGGAACCAGCGCCGAAACGGCCCCGTCGCAGCCGCAAAACAACAACTGCCAAAGCGGCTGTTTCAAGTGATAACGAGAAGACAGTGTCGGAAAAAGAGACCACAGGGGACGACGCGCCAACAGCGCCGGCAACAAAACCGCAGCGCAGACGGCGCAGTACGACGGCTAAAAAAACGGCAACACCCACTGCACCTGAAAGCTGATCACCAGGCAAGGGGAAAACCGCTTTTTGTCCTCGGAATGCTCAGAATAACACGGAAAAAGGCTATTTCTGTTGCAGATTTTTTTCGTGACTTCCGTGTGTTCCATGGATGAATGTATTTTTACCAGACTGATTCGCGCATGTAGATCAGGCGTGGATTGCCCTTGAAGATGCCGAAGGTCGCTTTAGCGGCGGGGTTCGGTTGCGTACCGTCACCGCTCCAGTCAAACTCAAGCCAGGATAACCCGGCGGCGCTCAGGTCGT
>SLDV01000111.1 GCA_007125165.1 Geobacteraceae bacterium
CTGTCATCGGCCTGATGCATGGTCAGGCCGAGGCTGACAGTGATGCTCACGGTTGTTGTTCCAGCGCGGATCTTGAGTTTAGAGATGGCCTTCAGCAACCGTTTGCAGGTGCGCAGGGCGCCGCTCTTGTCGGTGCTCACGAGCACTGCGGCAAACTCTTCACCGCCGTAGCGTCCAAAGATATCCGTCTCGCGCAGCTCCTGATGGCAGCAGTCGACCAGACGTTTTAGCACCTCATCGCCGACGCTGTGCCCGTAGGTGTCATTGACCTCCTTGAAATAATCAATGTCCAGCATCAGCAGGGCCATTTGTGCCCCATAGCGGCGACCACGCAAGAGTTCAGCCGTCGCCCGCTCGATAAAGTGCCGTCGGTTGCCGGCTCCGGTCAGCGGGTCGGTTGTTGCCAGTTGGTGCAATTCTTCTTCCATCCGCTTGCGTATCGTGACATCACGCACGGTTGAAAATATCCGCTTACGTTCCGGGTCCGGATGGGAGCTCCAGGACAGCCATTTAATATTGCCATCTTTGCACTGACAGCGGTTTTCAAAACCGACAACAGATTCGCCGCGGCTTAACCGGTGTGAGACATCGGTACTGCTTGTCAGATCATCGGAGATCACCAGGTCCAGCCATTTTATCTTTCGCAATTCTGTTGCTGACCAGCCCAGGGTACGGGACCAGGCCGGATTGGTTTCGACAAATTGCCCTTCCATGGTGTTGATACTGAGCATATCCAGGGACAATTCAAAGATTCGTTGACGGTCTGTTTCTGCTCGCTTTAGCTCAGTAATATCGCTTGCGTTAACGACCACGAACCGGGGATGCAGATCCTGGCTGCGCAGAGGATGATAGGAAATATTAAAAAAACGCAGGCCGATGCCGGTACAGTTGATCCACTGATCAATCTGTATATGTTCTCCTGTAAAGGCACGCTCTAGAAGTGATTGCGTCAACTCATGGTAGGCGTCTTCTCCCACCAGTTGTTTGATGTGGGTGCCGATCAGGAACTGGCGTTTTTTGCCAAAGGCGTCAAGGTAGGCATCGTTCACCATTTGAAATTGATGGTTTCGATCCACCAGGGCGATCAGATTGGGACTGGAGGCGACAATCTGCTCGTAGCGCCGCAATTGTTCCTGCATTTCATGCGTTGGGGTGATATCCCGGGCAAAAATCGATACACCGATAATCTTGTTATTTTCTTTGACCGGCTGGATGATGGCGGCATATTCGCGCCCGTTGTTGGGATAATTGGTGCGCAGGGTTTTCCCGCGCTGAGCCAGCGCGAGGCTATGGTTGATGAAACCCGCTTCGGTGGAGGAAAACAGGTCGGTCACCTGGATGCCGGGATGAATATTAAGGTCTCGTGTGGTCCTGAGGAGGTTGATCGTTGCCTGATTGGCAAACACAATCCGACCGTCAAGATCAACAAAAATGATCAGATCTTCGCTGCTTTCAAAAAGTGAGCGCAGGTCGTTATCAATTTGCGCAGACGGGGAAGTGCACTTTTTTTTATTCTTTGCAAGAGGCAGGTGCTGCTCTAGCTGTATAACCCGTTGTCGGGCCTGTTCCAGTTCCAGCATGAGATCGGGCAAAGATGTTTTCACAGCGCAAACCCCTCACTGATGACGTGATTCGAACGGGCATTCTAACACGCATTTATTAGAAGTAACACTTCTTTTTTTCCTGATTATTGCCAATTTTCCGTAGATACAGCTTTATTCCCCAGAGGGAGAGGGGGGGGATTCTGACCATTTCAAGCCCCCATCCGGCTTGCAGCCACCTTCTCCTCCAGGTCTGGAGTTTCCGCATGGAGACGAGCTGAGTCGTGATGTATTTATTTTCATGAGTCGCCGGGAGGGTGTAATATCCTGATTTTTGATGGGCCTGCGGTGACAGGTTTGCCTGTTGCTTTGGCAATGCCGCGCAGCATGCCGTCGAAGACGAAAAAATGAAATGGAGTGACAGCATACCAGTAGAGCATGCCAAGCAGCCCCCTGGGCAAAAAACGAGCGGTCTGTTGCAGTGTCGTGTTGCCTTGGTCATTTTCGGTCAGCTTGAAAGACAGGGTGGCTTTTCCCGGCAGCTTCATTTCTGCGACCAGGAGAAGTTGCTCTCCGGGCTTAAGTGCCAGTATCCGCCAGAAATCAATGACATCGCCCGGGTAAAGGGTTGGTGAGCTGCGCCGCCCGCGACCAAGGCCGACACCACCGCTGAAACGGTCGATCAGTCCACGAATCTTCCACAGCCAGTTAGCATAATAGTAACCGACTTCGCCACCGATGGAGGTCACCGCCGGCCAGACCTCATCGGCTGTTGCTGCAAGGGTCAATTCGCGGGTATCTTCAAAGACGCTACCCCCCGACCAGTTGGGATCGCCGGCGGCACTCCATTCGGCCGGCTGAAGATTCCCGGAATCGCTCCAGGTTGTTTCCACCTGTTGTTGACGGATCCGGTCAAGGGCCAGGCGGATCGCTTTGCGCGCATCAAAAAGTTCCTGGGGTAATAGTTCGGTGATACTGTTTTCCGTGCAGATGACAGGATTGCTGAGGCCTTCGGCCAGTGGCCGGGCAATGGAGGCGGGGACCGGAGTCACCAGGTGAATCCAGTAGGAGCTCAAGCGCGGGGTGAGCAGGGGGATAGGGATGATGATGCGTTTACGCAATCCTGCTTCTTCAGCGTAGGTTTCCATCAGTTCGCGGTAGTTCGTGACCTTTGGCTGGCCGATATCGAGGGTTTTGCCGATTGTTTGGGGTTGCTCGAGGCAGCCGACCAGATAATGCAGAACGTTGCGGACGCCGATGGGTTGACAGGGGGTACTGACCCAGCGTGGCGTCACCATGACCGGCAGGCGATCGACCAGGTAACGGAGAATTTCAAAAGAAGCGCTGCCGGAACCGATAATCATTGCCGCCCGCAGGATGGTGACCGGTACGCTCCCCTGACGCAGGCAGTTGCCAACTTCGGTACGTGATTGGAGATGGTGACTTAACGGGCCGGTGTTTTCTCCCAGTCCGCTTAAATAAATGATTTGCTCCAGCCCCCCCTGTGCTGCCGCAGCAGCCATGTTGTGGGCGGCGTTACGATCGGCAGCGGCAAAGTCGGCAACCCCGGGGAGCATGGAATGCACGAGATAGTACGCCGCCCGGCAGTCAGCCGCCGCTACCATAAGGCTGTCGCGGTTAAGAACATCTCCCTTGATGATTTCCAGCTGCGGGTGGCTGCCCCAGGGGCGCCCAACCAGCTTTTCCGGCGTACGCGCCAGCGCCTTGACCCGATAACCGGCATCAAGCAGCAGCGGTATCAATCTTCCACCGATGTAGCCGCTACCACCGGTGACCAGAATCGTTTTGGCGTTGGGGGAGTTACTCATCGTTGACCTCCTGTGGCAATGCGGTGGTGAATAGCAGCCGACAAAACCTGGATTCTTTTGTCGACGCTTTCTGCTAGGATACTGACGTAATTATCATTTATTATGTCCATTCGGAGTTTCCGGATGGACACTAGTTAGCAGGGAGAGTATAGCATGGACGATAAAATTCGACTCGGTATCAGTTCCTGCCTTTTGGGTGCGCAGGTACGTTACGATGGCGGTCACCAGCTCGACCGTTACCTGCGTGATGTGCTTGGTGACTATGTTGAGTATGTGTCGGTCTGCCCCGAGGTTGAGGTCGGCTTGTCGATCCCGCGAGAGACTTTGCGGCTGATTGAAAATGAACAGCAGCAGGTACGTCTGGTCTTTTCACGTAGCGGTGAGGACATCACTGAGCGGATGGAAGCCTGGGCCTGTGCGCGGGTCAAGCAACTGGAAAAAGAACAACTCGACGGTTTTGTGTTCAAGGCGAAATCACCAAGCAGCGGCATGGAGCGGGTAAAACTCTATGACCGCAACGGGGTGCCGAAAAAAGTCGGGGTCGGGGTGTTTGCCCGCCATTTTATGGAACACTTTCCCTTGCTACCGGTTGAAGAAGATGGTCGCCTGAATGACCCGCGCCTGCGCGAAAACTTTATCACAGCGATCTTTGTCCTTAAACGCTGGCGGCAGATGCTTGCTGATGGCTTCAGCCTCGGGCGGTTGGTGGAGTTTCACACTCGTCACAAGTTGCTGATTATGGCGCACAGCCAGCAGCATTACCGGCAAATGGGTAAGCTGGTGGCGGCTGGACGGGATTATTCTGCCGCCGAGTTGCAGCAGGTCTATTTGAGGGAATTGGTAACGGCTCTGCGCTTGCGAACCACGATGAAAAAGCAGGTGAATGTCATGCAGCACATTCTGGGTTATTTCAAGCGGGAGCTTACTGCCGATGAAAAACAGGAAGCACTTGAACTGATTGATAATTACCGCCAGGGCCTGGTGCCGTTGATCGTTCCTCTGACACTCTTTAATCACTTTATCCGCAAGTACGATCAGCCTTATTTGCGCCAGCAGTATTATTTGAATCCGCATCCGAAGGAGTTGAAACTGCTCAACCAGATCTGAAAACTTTTCCTGATTAGCGACCCACGCCCCTCGGGGCGAATTTTCATAAAGCAACTTCTATTTCCAAAGAATGTGATTTCAGGTAGTTGCCTTGTAGTTACTCAGAAGAACTGATCTTCCGTAGATGCCATCTTATCCCCTCTCCCTGAGGGAGAGGGCCAGGGGGAGGGGGGCTTTCAGCCACCTTCTCACTCAGGAGAAGGGTTCAAGCGGAAGATTGGTGCTAATCTGAAGACTTTTTGTCACTATTCAGCCCGGTTATAAATCAGCCTAGAGTGAGCTCAATCTCAGGTGGATCGCTCAGGGCTTTTTTGACCGAACACTGGCTGACGCTGCGTAAGATGGCCTGCTGGTATTTCTCGGGAAAATCCTTAGGCAGGGTCAGGATCATACTGATGGTTTCCAGTCGCCGGGTGTCAGGGTGGCGTTCGATATCGAGAGCGATGGACAGCCCTGCGCTATTCAGTTGGCGCTGCTGACAGAAGCGCAGGGCGTAATAGCCGGCGCAGGTGGCAACGGAGCTCAAAAAGAGATCATAAGGGGAGGGCGCGCCGCCACCGCCGCCGTCTTCTTCCGGCTGATCAGTCAGAATCTCATGCCCACCGATACGGGCGGCAACCTGAACGCCGCCGGGGAAACTCACTTCAACTTTAGCCATCGTTTGATTCTCTCCTGGAATTATTGCTGTGGTGGATAAACATTTAAATGTAGGGGAGCGATTCATCGCGCCCGATTGTCAAAACAGGTTCTCAAAACAGGGCGCGATGAATCGCTCCCCTATACCAACGCAGGATTCAGATATTTATACACCGGGTCAGTAGCATGTTTATTCGACCTTCCTCAGCTTAGCCCAACATCTGCTGAATCTGTTGAAAAAACTGATTGGCGCTTTTTTCCTCCTGCTCCGCCGACTCATCAGCGGGGGTGCCGGCCTGGCGGCTAACCAGCAGTTGTTGCGGCAGTTCCGCCAGAAAGCGGCTGGGCTCGCGCAGTTCCAGTTTGCCATGCTTGCGGCGCTGACGGGCACTGAGGAGCACCAGCCGCTGCTCGGCGCGGGTGATGCCGACATAGCAGAGGCGCCGTTCTTCGTCGATATCAAAAGTGACATCAATCGATTTTTTGTGGGGCAGGAAACCTTCCTCCATACCTATCAGAAAGACTACAGGAAATTCAAGTCCCTTGCTGGCATGAAGGCTCATCAGGGTGACGGCGTCGCTGGAAAGTTGCTGTTCCTTGTCTTTCTGACCCGTCGGCTCGGCGTCAAGCAGCGAAATGGCATCAAGAAAGCCGGTCAAGCTTGGACGTTCACTGCGTTCGATGTAGTTCGCCAGGGAGTTGAGTATTTCATTCTGGTTTTCGACCCGGCGTTGTGCTGTCAGCGGTTCTTTTTCCTGTCGATATATCTCATCCGCCAGTTTCAGTTCGCTCATCAGGGCGCGCAGGGTTTCGAGCAGTCGTAAGGGGTTTTTGAATTTGCTCTGATAGCTCTTTATCAGGGTGACAAAGTCAGCAATGCTGTCCAGTGTCCGTTGGCCCAGGCTTTCGATTTCTCCAGGGTGCTGCAGCAGTGACCAGATGCTTGTGTTCTGTTCGGCAGAACAGCGGATGATCTGATCGATACTGTTTTCCCCGATACCACGTTTGGGATAGTTGATAATGCGCAGCAGATTCACTTCGTCAGCAGGGTTGAGAATGGTGCGCAGGTAGGCCACCAGATCGCGAATTTCCTTGCGTTCAAAGAACTGTTGCCCGCCGATCAGCACATACGGGATGTTGTCGTAGCGCAACTGCTCTTCTAAGGCGCGAGACTGGGTATTGGTGCGGTAAAGGATGGCAAAGGCACCGAACTTGCGTTGATGGCGAAAGGTTTCGGTGTGAATCAGTTCAACCACCTGGCGTGCTTCGTCTTCACTGTCTTCGCACAGGAGATAGTCGATGCTGTGTCCCGCCTGACTGCTGGTCCACAGGGTTTTGGGTCGGCGCTGGCTGTTATTGGCAATCAAATGGTTGGCGGCACAGAGGATATTGCCGCTGGAGCGATAGTTCTGCTCCAGTTTGATGACCCTGGTGGCCGGAAAATCTTTCTCAAAATCGAGGATGTTGCCGATATCGGCACCGCGAAAAGCATAGATGCTCTGGTCGTCGTCGCCAACGACGCAAAGATTGTGGTGGTTCCCGGCCAGAAGTTTGAGCAGTTGGTACTGGACCGGATTGGTATCCTGATATTCGTCAACCATCTGATAAAGAAAGTGCTTCTGATAGTGCTGCAACAGATCCTGTTGTCCTTCCAGCAAGCGTACCGTTTGCAGTAGTAAATCATCAAAATCGACAGCATTGTAGGCCTTTAGCGCGCGTTGATAGCGGGGGTAGATTTTCGCGACCAGTTGTGAAAGAGGATCGCGCAGGTTGCTCTGATACTGTCCGGCATCGATCAACCGGTTTTTGGCGGCAGAAATCCGCCAGAGAACCTGCTCAGCATCACGGTTGCTGCTGTCGGCGCCAAGGTCGCGCAACAGTTCACGAATCAGTCGCAATTGATCGCTACCGGCGTAGATGGAAAAATTACGCTTGAAGCCAAGGCGATTGATATGACTTTTGAGAATCTGGACACAGAGGGAATGGAAGGTCGAAATGGTTATTCCTTTAGTAGCGTGGCGACCGGCCATGTCCTGGACGCGCCCACGCATCTCTCGCGCCGCCTTGTTGGTAAAGGTGACCGCCAGTAGCCGCTCCGGGCTGATTCCCTGTTGCAATAAATAGGCAATGCGGCAAGTGATGACCCGGGTTTTTCCCGAGCCGGCGCCGGCCAGCAACAGCAGTGGGCCTTCGCCATGGGTGACGGCCTGGCGTTGTTGCGGATTGAGTTGAGCGAGATCAAACATGAAATAGTACCTGTAAGGAAACAATGGGAGCTATCTGATACCTGAGAACAGGGTGTGGGTCAAGGGCTGCCGGAGAGGGTGAGTAAAGAATGAATTGTACCTTGTTGATTGGGAGGCTTGTTTAAAGCGGTTGATTATCGTTTGATGTTCTGTTAGATTGCGCCACATGTTTCGATTAGCGATCATTACTATCAGTATTCTCTGGGCTTCACTGCTGTTAATCTCCTGGAGCGGAGCGACACCCGATCCAAATGAGCCGACACCAGTGACGATGACCTCTACCCCGTCCTGAAGTTTTCTATGACAGGGTGCTGCGTACTTCATTCAGAAGTCGCAGGTACGGGTTATTGTACCCCCGTAGTAATGACCCTGCTGCGTTTCACGCCGTTCAAATTCCGCATCAATTGCATTAAGCACTTCCCATTTGTTCAGTGACCACGCCGGGGCCAGCAGCAGCTCGCGCGGGCCATCGCCGGTCAGGCGTTGAATCAGGGTGTCGGGCGACAATCGCTCCAGCACATCGACGACCATCGTCACGTATTCTTCCATCTCCAGAGTAGTGACCTCTCCAGCGAGATAACTGTCACCCAGCGGTGTGCCGCGCAGAACATGGAGCAGGTGAAGCTTGATACCGTCGATTTCGAGGCGGGCCATTTCAGCGGCTGTTTCAAGAATATCTTCCCGGCTTTCACCCGGCAAACCAAGGATCAGGTGGACACAGACGCGCAAGCCGCGCTCTTTGGCACGCCGGTAGGCATCAAGAAAACAGGCGTAATCATGGCCGCGGTGCAGATAGTTGAGGGTCCGGTCATGGCAGCTTTGCAGTCCCAGTTCCAGCCAGAAATAGGTACGCTGATGATATTCTGCCAGCAGATCAAGAACCGGATCGGCAACACAGTCGGGACGGGTACCAACGGCAAGCCCGACGACGTTCGAAACGGCGAGGGCCTGATTGTAGCAGCTCCGCAATTGTTCAATCGGAGCGAAGGTGTTGGAGTAGGGTTGAAAATAGGCAACAAACCATTTGGCCCGGTACTTGCGTTGCATCAGCTCCTTTGCTTGTTCGAGTTGTTCAGCAATACCGACATGGCGGGCAATGCCGACTGCGGCCGAGCCGGAACTGTCACAAAAAATACAGCCATCGATATCTCGCCCGTTTGACCGGTTGGGGCAGCCAAAACCGGCATCAACAGAGATTTTGTGGGTCCGGCCACCAAAGCGGTGTTTGAGGTAGGTTGAGTAGAGGTTTATCTGTTTTCTGTGCATGGTCGCAACTATGCCGGAACAGGTGGTACAGGGCAAGCCGATTATGGTGCGCATGCAGTAAAATCGAGGGATTCAGTTACATCTTGGCGAAAAAATTGATACACTCTCTTAAAAATTGATCTGATCAGCACTGATCTTCCGCCTGAACCCTTCTTCTGGGGGAGAAGGTGGCTGAAAGCCGGATGAGGGGGCTTGAAATGGTCAAAACCTCCCCCTCACCCTGGCCCTCTCCCTCAGGGAGAGGGAAAAATATGTGTCAACAGAAGATTGGCTATAGTCAGAAAAATTGATGGGCGGCAAATAGCCACAATGATAGCGCCTGCGTGTAAAAGGACTGACATGACCCCCCAAAACAGCACTGATGAATCCTTATCCCCTCTGAACGTCTGCATTCTGTGGCATATGCATCAACCTGATTATCGTGATCCGGTCGGTGGTCAGACTCTGCTTCCCTGGACCTGGCTGCACGGTCTCAAAGATTACGGTGAAATGCTCGAAACCGTAGCCCAGACCAGGGCCAGGGTAACAATCAACCTGGTTCCTTCCCTGCTTGAGCAGCTCGAACGATATGCCACCGACAAAGACCAGGATCGCTGGCTCGAGTTGATTGCCCGTCCTGCTGATAAATTATCGAGTGCAGAGCGACAATTCGTGGTGGAACAGTTTTTTTCCGTAAACATTGATACCCACATACTGCCGAATCGGCGTTACCAGCAGCTCTATCTTCAGCGCGGGAGTCTGGAGCCAAGCGCCGAGAGTTTCAGTGACCAGGATATTCTTGATCTGCAGGTCTGTTTTCTGCTCGCCTGGACCGGCTATCATCTCCGCCGGCGCTCATCTCTGGTGGGCTCCCTGCTGGATCGGGGCGGCCTCTATCACGAAGAACACAAGCAGCAACTGATTGTTGTTTGCAAAGAGGAAATTGCCCGGATTATCGATTTCCATCGTGAATTGGAAAGTGAGGGGCTGATTGAAATCACTGTCACACCCTATGCCCATCCGATTCTGCCGTTGCTGTGCAATCTGCAGACAGCCTGGGAGCCTTCTCCCGGCTTGCCGCTGCCGGCTGCCGACTTCCGTCATCCGGACGACGCCCGTCTGCAGGTTCGTGAAGGATTGCGGACGGCAGAGCGGTTTTTCGGCAAACGCCGCCGCGGCATGTGGCCGGCTGAAGGGGGGGTGAGTCACGAAGCGGTGCTTCTCATGCAGGAAGAGGGCGCCCTGTGGGCGGCTACCGACGAGGATATTCTGGCGCGCAGTCTTGACGGTGGATTGCGCGATCGCAGTCGTCTCTATCGGTTTTATGAATACGAAGGTCTGCCCCTGATTTTCCGTGATCGTGAACTGTCCGACCGTATAGGTTTTCTTTACGCTACCTGGAAAGCATCAGAAGCGGTAGCCGACATCAAGCAGCGACTGCGTCAGATTGCCCGTATGACCCCCGGGGGTACGGTGGCCATCATCCTCGACGGAGAAAACTGCTGGGAGCGCTATGCTGACAATGGTTACCCGTTTTTACGCGATCTTTATCAGATGCTCCATAAGGACCCCCTGTTCGACATGACAACCATCAGTGCCGCCCTGGAACAGAGCACACCGGAACCTCTTGCACGCCTGGCCTCCGGATCCTGGATCCGTGGCGATTTTACCACCTGGATCGGTCATCCTGAAGATAACGCCGCCTGGCAGATGCTCTATCAGGCCCGCAAGGATACCATCACGGACGAAGTAGAAAAAGCCCTGGCCAACCCCGATGAACCTTTAAGTGGTCTGGTGCAGGAGTTGCTGCGGGCCGAAGGCAGTGACTGGTTCTGGTGGTTCGGCGACGAACACTCGAGCCTTCAGGCGGATATTTTTGATCGCCTGTTCCGTCTTCATCTGGAAGGGATGTATCATCTCAAGGGCTTGTCGGTGCCGGCGGCGGTTCAACAGAGAATCAAACCCGGAGTGCGCAGGGTTATCAGTGGATACGAGCCCTCTGCCTGCTTCACGCCCCATATTGACGGGCGGGTTGGTGATTATTTCGAATGGCTCGCCACCGGCTGTATCGACCTGGCGGTCGGCGGGGCCATGTACAGCGGTCGTGAGGGTCTGCAGCATCTCTACTATGGTTACGATAGTGATAACCTTTACTTTCGCATCGATCAGCCTGATCTGCTCAGACGACTGTGTGGTAAAGACGGCTACTTTGAGTTGCGGTTGAATGGCAGTGGTGTATTTCATGTCTGTTTCAATTTTACCGCTAACAAGGTCAAAATACTGGTCGACGGCAAGCAGGTTCCCGGAGGCGAGGGAGCCTGTGACAAGATTCTTGAGCTCGCGGTGCCGATC
Organism: Geobacteraceae bacterium; assembly: GCA_007125165.1. Taxonomy (GTDB): domain Bacteria; phylum Desulfobacterota; class Desulfuromonadia; order Desulfuromonadales; family Geopsychrobacteraceae; genus Pelovirga. The sequence continues at coordinate 10,957 of SLDV01000111.1, forward strand.
GACTTATTGCAGTTGGAGCAGGGGAAAAGTATCCGTGTGAGCTGTCATGCTATTCGGCAGCAACGGGAGAATGGTCGCTGGCCAACAGAAGGATATGCGATTTTGTGCTATCGCGGCAGCGCTCTTGATGAAGAAAACTGGTCGGTTTAACGGATTGAAAGGATAGATACTTTGTCTGAATTACGTTGGGATCCACTGAAGAACAGTTGGGTTATTATGACCCTTGGAGACAGCCGTCGCCCCCAGCAGTTTCTCCAGAAGCGCCTGGGCCCCTGTGATCCGCAGGGTTCTGACTATGAGCGCCTTCAGATGCAGGACGCGAACTGTCCCTTGTGCAGTGGCAACGAGGGGCGTACCGCACCCGAGATCATTGCCTGTCGTCCGCAGGGGAGCGCTCCTAACGAGCCGGGCTGGAATGTGCGGGTGATCCCCAACAAGTTTCCGGCCTTACGGATTGAAGGTGTGCTGGAAAATCGAGCCGAAGGACTCTACGATCGGATGAACGGCATCGGCGCCCACGAACTGATCATCGAAACACCTGATCACAACAAATCACTTGCCGATCTGACTGAAGCCGGGATAACCGATGTTCTCAAAGCCTATCGCTCCCGGATGCTTGATCTGCGCAAGGACAGTCGTTTTCGCTATATTTTTGTCTTCAAAAACCATGGTGTCGGCACCTCTTCCAACGTCTCCCACTCCCACTCCCAGTTGATGGCAGTGCCTCTGGTGCCACCGCTTATTGCCAACGAGTTGGAATACTGCCGCCGGCACTTTCAGCAGAAAGAACGCTGCCTGGTCTGTGACCTGATCCGCCAGGAACAGCAGAGCAAGTCACGTATTGTCAGCGATGACGGTAATTTCATTGTTTATGCCCCTTACGCATCGCGTTTTCCCTTTGAGCTGATGGTTGCTCCTTTGACCCATCATCATGATTTTGCCCAGCAGAGTGACCAGCAACTGCAATTTTTAGCCAGAACCTTGCGCGATATTCTGCGGCGGTTGCGCTCAACCCTCAGGGATCCGGCTTATTCCCTGATATTGCACAGTTCTCCACCACGGCATGCGCGTATGGGGCGTCCCGACTATTGGGAATCTCTACCTTATGATTATCACTGGCATATTGAGCTGGCTCCCAAGCTGACGCGTCTGACCGGTTTTGAATGGGGTTACGGTTTTCACACCAATCCAACCTCTCCGGAAGAAGCTGCGGAGTTTCTCCGCAGCGCCGAACCGGAGTCTGAATAATGACATCGCAAGAAACCTTTTCCCGGCGTCATTATCCGCTTGACCTCCATTGCAGTCGCAGGGTGTGGGATGCGACCGATCTGACCGGCTGCTTTCGTCGTGATCCACGACCTTCACGTACCTTCATGCGTCATCTGCTGGCCGATTTTTTGCGCCGTGATTCAGACGTTGCTGTCACCGCCGCCGAACTTGAGCTGCTGGCGGTACTGAATCAGGGGCTGCGAGAGGTGGCTGCCGATTTTTTGCGCCGCCGCCGCTGTCGGGTCTATCGGGGCAAACTGGAGATTGGTAATACCCACTTGTCCCTGCCGGGCCTGGACGCGAGCCTTGAGCACTTTATCGGTTTTTTTCCGGTTCTGCCACTGGAGTTGGAACCGGCTGAACCTGCGACTTATCTAGAGCAATTGAACGAGCGGGGCGAATGGATCGATCTGCTGCTTGAATTAATTCTGCTCTATGTCCAGAGTCATAATCCAGCGCTGGGCAGACCCCGTTCTCTGTTTGCTGCAGAAGAAGAGCAGTTGCGCCGGTTGAGTGCCTACGAGAAGCATCTGGCCCTGTTCGATCAGGCCCTGCCTGTTATCGATGACGGTTATGCCGATCAGCCACAAACGCTACTGGCCCGGTTGCTTGATCCTCTGCGCAAGGGCAAGAACCTCTCCGCCCAGATTCAGTTGCTGCGTGACACCTGGGCAGATCTGCTGCCAGCGGAATTGCTGGCCCGCATCGGCCTGGCTATCGAGCAGTTTCAGGTCGAAGGGCACAAGCGGGGCTTCCCCGGTCCGCCGGATGTCACCCCCCTCGATCCGGCCGCCTACAGCACGGATCATGAATACGCAAGCTTTACCGCTGACCTGGCGTGGATGCCGCGCGCCGTACTGCTGGCCAAATCGGTCTACGTCTGGCTCGAGCAACTGTCACGGCGCTATCAGCGACCGATTTACAGCCTCGATCAGATTCCTGACGAGGAACTCGATGCTCTGGTCAATTACGGCTTTACCAGCCTGTGGTTGATCGGCATCTGGAAGCGTTCACAGGCGTCTCTTAAAGTCAAAAACCTCTGTGGCCAGCAGGATGTTGCTGCTTCAGCCTATGCCATCGATGACTACGTTATAGACGAAAAGCTCGGCGGCGAACCGGCCTTTGAGCAACTGCGTCATCGCTGCCTCCAGCGCGGGCTTGATCTGGCCTGTGATGTAGTTACCAACCACACCGGTATAGAGTCGGCCTGGTTACGTGAACACCCTGACTGGTTCATCCAACTTCACTATCCTCCTTATCCCGGCTATCGCTTTACCGGGCCGGATTTGAGCAGCAGTCCGGATTACAGCATTCAGATTGAGGACGGTTACTACGACAACAGTGAAGCGGCGGTGGTTTGTCGCTATCAGCACCGCCATAGCAGCGAGGTACGTTACATCTACCACGGTAACGATGGTACCCACCTGCCCTGGAACGATACTGTGCAGCTCAACTATCTTCTTGCCGATGTGCGAGAGGCGATGATTCAACTTATCATCCGCGTGGCGCAGCGTTTTCGCATTATCCGCTTTGACGCCGCCATGACCCTTGCCAAGCGGCACTTTCAACGCCTTTGGTATCCGCTGCCGGGTGCGGCTGGTGGCGTACCGTCACGCAGCGATCATGCCTTGAGCCAGGAGGAATTCAACCGTTATTTTCCGGTCGAATTCTGGCGTGAGCTGGTTGACCGGGTGCAGCTTGAAGTCCCCGACACCCTGCTGGTAGCCGAAGCTTTCTGGCTGATGGAAGGCTACTTTGTCCGTACCCTGGGGATGCATCGGGTTTACAACAGTGCTTTCATGAATATGCTGATGCAGGAGGAGAACGCTAAATACCGCCAGACCATCAAGAATATCCTGCAGTTTGACCCGGCGATTCTGCAGCGCTTTGTCAATTTTATGAGTAATCCCGATGAGGAACCGGCTGTCGAACAGTTTGGCGATGGGGATAAATATTTCTGTGTTGCTACCATGCTAGCCACCATGCCCGGCCTGCCCATGTTCGGACATGGACAGATCGAGGGATTGCGTGAGAAGTACGGTATGGAGTATCTGGCGCCACGCTGGGACGAGCCGGTCGACCAGCCATTGCTTGCGCGCCACCGCGCCAGAATCTTTCCCCTGCTGCGTCAGCGTGCCCTGTTCAGCGGTGCGGAAGCGTTTCAACTGTATGACTTTGAATCGTTTTACGGGGTCGAAGAGGATGTCTTTGTTTACAGCAACCAGCTTGAACAGCTCCGGGTGCTGGTGATCTGTAATAACTCGGCCAAGGGCATCACCGGGCGCATTGGTGCGCCGGTCGGCATGGCTGACCGTGCCGGGCGCGATGTCGTTGACGCTTGTGCCATTGACTGCAGTAGCGATTTTGTCGTTATAAGCGACCTGACGGACAACTTGCAGTATCTGCAACCGGCTGCTTCCTTGCGGCGGGGGGGCGAATTTCAGCTCGAGCCCTACAGCTTCCGAGTGTTTGGCGGTTTCGCCCCGCGTAAAGATGAAGATGGTCGCTGGCAGCGTCTCTGGCAGCAGTATGGTGATCGCGGCGTGCGCCACCTGTGGCTCGAGCATGACGGGCTGTTGCTTGAACCAGCATGGCCCCTGGTGGAAGAATTATTGACATTGCCGCAGCCGCAACGGGCCCGCCGACAGGTACGCCGATTGCTGACGGAGTTGGCGGCTATTTATGATTCACACCCTCTGGACAGGATGACAACCAGCTATTTACTGGAAGTTGCCACCCGTGGGAGATATACGGATATTCAGATCGATAGCGACGGGTACGCGGACTTTGCTGCTTTTCTGGATCAGGCCGACTCCGAAACCGGCTGGTTCCGATTGCTCGACCGGATCAGTAACCAGCGCAAACTGCGGGCATTGCTGGGGTGCCATTTTTATGATTATACCGACTGGTGTGTAAAGCAGGATATGGAACGCTTCTGCCTGGTGCTGTTGCAATATCAATTGTTCAGTCGCCGCGCGCAACTATCTGCTGATTTCCCTGCGTTGATCGATCTGGTCATCGCTTTCCTGCGCCGCATTGCCGGGCTCAAACGCACCGCTGAAAAAGTCGGCTATCGCACCGATCACCTGGTGGAGATGCTCGATCCGCAACCGGCGTTGGCAAAACCGTTGTCGGTCAAAGCTGAGGGGCTCAAGATTCTGTTCGTCGCCTCCGAGGCGGCTCCTTATGCCAAATCCGGCGGTCTGGCTGATGTCGCCGGATCCTTGCCCCGTGCCCTGCGTCTGCTTGGCCACGATGTACGGGTGGTGATACCGGCCTATCCACAGACTGAAAACGCGTCGGTGATTCCCCGTAAGGCGCCCCACAGCGTTGAAATTACTCTTGAAGGGGTCGCCAGGCGTGCGAGCTTGAAGCAGGCGGTTTTTGACGGAGTACCATACTGGTTCATCGATACCCCGGAGCTTTATCAACGCGATGGCCTGTATTCTGGTCCTGACGGCGATTACGCTGACAATGGTCTGCGCTTTGGTTTTTTCTGTCGAGCATTGCTGGAAGCAGCACGCAGCACCGATTTTCAGCCTGATCTGATTCATCTGCATGACTGGCAGACCGGACTGGTGCCGGTATTGCTAAAAACCAGTTACGGCAAGGATCCCTTCTTTGCCCATACGCGCACCCTGCTGACCATTCACAACCTCGGCTACCATGGTACCTTCCCGTTTTCCCTGCTGCGTCAACTGGAGCTGCCCGGAGATCTGACCAGCCCGGCGGCTCTGGAGTATTACGGCAATCTGTCCCTGCTCAAAGGCGGTATCGTCTTCTCCGATCTGGTTAATACCGTATCACCAACCTACTGCCGCGAAATCCAGACAGAGGATCAGGGCTATGGCCTTGACGGGTTGCTGCGCGAGCGTAGCGCGCATCTCCACGGTATTCTCAATGCCCTTGACGATCGTATCTGGAATCCCGCCCATGACCCGGCGTTGCCGCATAACTACTCTGTGCGTCAGCTCAAGAACAAATGGAAGTGCAAAGCCCTGTTACAGCAGGAACTGGGGCTGGAAGTCAGGGCGGATATGCCGCTGGTGGTGGTGATCAGCCGTCTGGATCGACAGAAGGGAGTCAATCTGATCGAGAGTATCTGGCCTCAGTTGCTGGAACGTCCCCTGCAGTTTGCCCTGCTCGGTTCAGGCACCCCCGACGCCATGCGTTTCTGGCGGGAGCGTCAGGGGGTAAATCCGGAGCAGGTTTCGATCAATCTGACCTTCAACGAGGGACTTTCGCGGCGGTTGTACGCAGCGGCTGATCTGTTGCTGGTCCCGAGCCTGTACGAGCCCTGCGGTCTGACCCAGATGATCGCGCTGAAATACGGTGCCCTGCCTCTGGTGCGTCGTACCGGTGGGTTGGCAGATACCGTTGTCGACATTGACGAACATCCTGCCGGCGGTAACGGTTTTGTGTTTGACCATTTTGACCCCTGGGTGTTGCTCGATACCATCGACCGGGCGCTGCGTCATTACAACGAGCCGGATATCTGGACCAAGCTGATCAAGCGCGGCATGCGTCAGGATTTCAGTTGGGCACCATCAGCGCGGGAATATCTCAGGCTCTACCAGCGTATGACCGGAAGGCAGGTTGCTCGGGAGGAAGTAAGGGGGTAGCTGATGAGTTACGCAGTAAAAGGTGTGTTCTGGATCGGGGTGTATCTGCTCCTGATACTGGCCCCGTTGGCCATTCTGCTGATCGAACCGGTTCCCCCCGGTAACGGCTTCTGGTGGGATGTCTCTCTGGCACTGGGGTTCGCCGGCACGGCCATGATGGGCATCCTGTTTCTTCAGACCGCCCGCTTCCGTCGGGCCTCGGCTCCTTTCGGCATCGACATTATTTACTATTTTCACCGTCAGATTGCCCTGATTGCCCTTTTTTTTATTCTCGCTCATCCACTGATTCTCCTCATTCTCAAACCGCAGCTGGTTGAATTGTTCAAGCCGGGGGTGGCCCCCGGGCACCTCTGGGGTGCTGTTGTTTCCACCCTGGCGCTGGTGGCGCTGGTGGTGACATCGATCTGGCGCAAACAGCTCAATCTTGATTATGACCTCTGGCGGGTTCTGCATGCAGTGCTGGCAGTCGTGGCGCTTGGTCTGGCGATCTGGCATGTCCTCGGCGTCGGTCACTATGTCGACACATCGTGGCGTAAACAGTTATGGGGGACGTTCTCCCTCTCATGGTTGCTGCTGCTGGTGTATGTGCGACTGATGAAACCCTGGGCCCAGTTGCGCCACCCCTATCGGGTTGCCGAGGTCAAACAGGAGAGGGCGGATAGCTGGAGTCTGACCATCGAACCGGATGGTCATGATGGCTTGCGCTTTGAACCGGGCCAATTTGCCTGGCTGACCCTCGGCAATTCACCCTTTGCCCTCAAAGAACATCCCTTTTCTTTTTCCGGCAGCGCCGAAAAAGTTCCGACCCTGACGTTTACTATCAAGGAGTTGGGTGACTTCAGCAGCACCATCAAGCATGTTAAGCCCCGCCAAATTGCCTATATTGATGGCCCCTATGGCGCTTTCAGCCCTGACCGCATGGATGCCACCGGCTTTGTCCTGATTGCCGGTGGCATCGGCATTGCGCCGATGATGTCGATGCTGCGAACCTTTGCCGACCGCAAAGAGCAACGTCCGCTCAAGCTGTTATACGCCTATAATACCTGGGAGCGTCTGACCTTTCGAGAAGAGCTGCAGGAGCTTGAGCAGCAGCTCAACCTCGAAATAATCTGGCTGTTGAAGGATCCCCCGCCAGGCTGGCAAGGAGAATCCGGGCTGATTACCGGCGATCTGCTGCAACGCCGCCTGCCACTGACCGATCCGGAGCAGTCTTACCTTATTTGCGGACCGGTCAAGATGATCGAGCTGACGGAAAAGCTTCTGCACCAGAGTGGGGTTCCGCTGGCGCGGATTCATTCGGAATTGTTTGACATGGTATAATTACAGTTGAGGCTTTTTTGTCCACGGAAAACATGAAAAGACACGGAAGGTTAAACGATTATTTTTGCCGGTTTGGTTCGCGCCTTCCAAATTTTCCAGGGACAGTTTTTTCTTTCCAGGATAACCCCTGTTGGAGGAGCAACTGGATGAGACTGTTGTTTGCTAATCTGCTGGCCTGGGTGACCGGGGTGCTCATTGTGGTAATGGTAGTGCTGTTTGCCTGGCTGCAGAACGGCTGATGCGATGATAGAGGCCCGACTCTACAACAAGCGCTCAAACAACCAGGTCGCCTGCCGTCTGTGTGCCCACTTTTGTGTGATCAATAATGGTGAACGTGGTCGGTGCGGTGTGCGCGAAAACCGTCATGGCACCCTCTATTCTCTGGTCTACGGTCACACCATCGCCAGCCATATTGATCCCATCGAGAAAAAACCCCTGTATCACTTTTATCCCGGCAGCCGTTCTTTTTCCATTGCTACTCCCGGTTGCAACATGCACTGTCACTGGTGCCAGAATGCCGGGATATCCCAGATTCCCCATAATCTTCAGTTTCCTGTCGGCGATGCCATGTCACCGGAGCAGGTTGTCGTAGCTGCGCAACAGAGCGGCAGTCACTCCATTGCTTACACCTACACCGAACCGACCATCTTTTTTGAATATAGCCTCGACACCGCCCGCCGCGCCGCCGCGGCCGGGGTCGCCAATGTCTATGTCAGCAACGGTTACATGACGGCTGAGATGTTGGAGATGGTTCACCCGTACCTTGGTGCCGCTAACATCGACCTGAAGTCCTTTCGCGACCCGACCTATCGCAAATATGCCGGAGCCCGGTTGCAGCCGGTTCTTGACAGCCTGAAAAGACTCCACCATTTCGGTATCTGGCTCGAAGTCACCACCCTGATCATTCCGGGAATCAATGATGATCCGCAGGAGCTTAAAGAACTCGCTGAATTTATCGTTACCGAACTGGGCGCCGACACCCCCTGGCATGTCAGCCGTTTCTATCCCCAATATAAACTTCAGAATCTGCCCCCAACCCCGCCGGCCTCCATCAACCAGGCAGTGGACATCGCCCGAGCCGCCGGGCTGAATTATATCTACGTCGGTAACCTGGGTGTTGATTGCGATACCAGTTGTCCCGGTTGTGGAATTGTCCTGATCCAGCGGCGGGGCTACAGTATTAGAAGCAACCGGATTAATCCGGACAGTTGTTGCCCCGACTGCGGACATCAGATTGTCGGTGTGGGGATGGGGGGAAAATAGAGGGACATAAAACCGATTAATCTAATCGGTTTTATGTCCCTCTATTTTCAAGGCGTCAGCAAGAAATGGTAAATTTTGGTACGACATTTGTCGCACTTGCGGCACTATGCTGGGGACTCTCAGGCGGGATCGGCGGCATTCTCACGGGGCAGGGGTGGGATCCGGTTGTCGTGTCGTTCTACCGGGGTGCGATCGGGCTGTTGTTTGTTCTCGTCTGGCTGGTGTTGCGACCACAGGGCAGTGGACTGGCAAGTCGCCGCTTATGGTTCTGGTCGGCCATTGCCGGTCTCGGGGTTGCCGGAAACTTCTCATTCTATTTTATCAGCATTGCCGAGGGCAGTGTCGCAGTCGCGGCGACCTTGATGTATTGCGCCCCGGTGTTCGTCTATCTCGTATCCTTCACGCTCAAGCTTGAAAGTCCCTCTTTGTTCAAGTGGGTGGCGATCGCAATGGTCATGCTTGGAGTTGTACTGCTGACAGGTATTTACGATATTGGAGCAGGTGAGGTTACGCCGCTTGCCGCCGGTGCCGGGTTGCTTTCCGGCCTGTCCTATGCGGTATTTATTTTCGGCTTCAAGTATGCTGCCCCGCACGGCAGCCCACAGGCGATTCTGGTGATAGCGTTTGCGGTGCTTGCCACGATACTTTTCGGGCTGGGTGATGGCGAACAGACCGTAGCCGTGCTGACAACACCGAGCTGGCCATTGTTCGTGGTGCTGGGAGTGGTTGGCGCCGGATTGTCGTTCATTGTCTATATCATCGGTTTGACCCGTACCGCTCCGGCGGTGGCCTCCATTGTGGCGATGGTTGAGCCGGTCACTGCTTCGCTATTCGGCGTTGTGATTTTAAATGAAAGTCTGGTTGATCTACAGATCTTCGGCATGGGATTGATTTTGGCCACGGTTACTGCGCTGAGCGTATATTCGGGGGGAAATAGGGGGACATAATACCGATTAATTTAATCGGTATTATGTCCCCCTATTTCTCACCTATTTCTCATATATTCGTCCCACTCCAGCGGTAGCAGATCCTTCTTGTTGTTGTTGCATTCCTTACACGCCGGCACGCAGTTGCCCCTGGAGCTACGGCCGCCGCGAGTGATGGGAAGGATATGATCAAGGGTGAGTTCTTTGGGAGGGAATGTGCGTTGGCAATAATGGCAGATACCGGTGGCGATGCGGTTTTTCCACCACCCTTGTTTGCGCAGTTCACGCGCTTTATCGCGTTCACGGCGAATCTGTTGTTCATCGATATCGAGAAAAAAATCCACTTCTGCTCTGCCTTTGTACTGATCGGTTTTGCGTCAGGCCGACCGCTGTTTGTCCAGCATGATAAAGCCCATCTGGCGCCCGGTTTTTCCTTCATCGCGCCGGTAGGAAAAAAACATTTCCGGCTGGGTAAAGGTGCAGTGCCCGCTATCTTCAATGGCGTCAGGGGTAAGGCCTGCCTGTTCCAGTTGCAGGCGGCAGCTCAACGCCAGGTTGAGGTTCCAGTGCCCCAGGCGGGTTTCGCGGGAAATTTCGTTCCAGAAACCACTGCCCTGCCGGAAGGCATCACGCACCGGGCGATCAACTTCGTACTTGTCAGCACCAATGCCCGGGCCGACTGCTGCGATGATGTCTTGCGACGTGCAGGAAAAATGACTGGTCATGGCCTTGACAGTTTTATTGATCAGCCCGTCTGCTGCGCCGCGCCAGCCGATATGGACCGCAGCGACTGCTGTCAGCTGTTTGTTCCACAGCAGTAGCGGATAGCAGTCAGCAGTCAGAATACCGATCATGATGCCCGGCTGATTGGTGATAACCGCATCGACCTCAACCCGGTTGAAATGACTCAAATCGAGATTGGGCTCGTCGATCAGGAGCAGGTCCTTGCCATGGACCTGCTTGACGGTAAGAAGCTGGCGCAGGGGCAGATCGAAGGCGCGAGCGAAGGTTGAGCGGTTCCCTTCGACATGGGCTTTAAGGTCGTCGGTGTTGGTGCCCAGGTTCAGAGAGTGGTAAGGGAGTCGGCTGACACCGCCGTTGCGGGTGCTGAACCCGGCGATCAATCCGGGGGAGATTTTAGCAGGCTGCAGATAGGATATTTTTCCCTTGCGGACCAGTTTCATTACAAGCTCCAGTATAAAAAATTAACAGTTGTACAAAAAATCAGAAAAAGGGGGTCGTTGTGGCCATTAATCGGGGGCTGACGCTCCCTTTCGCAGATAGGCGATAATATGACGCAGTGGCGCCGGGATGTCACTGCTAAATTCGAGAAAATCGCCGCTACGCGGATGAATGAAGCCAAGGCTGTGGGCGTGCAGGGCCTGACCGGGTAGTTGGCGAATCAGTAGGCGTAACTGATGATCTTTGATGTTATTCAGCTCAGCGCGCTTGCCATAGAGGGGGTCGCCAACCAGCGGATGGCCTGCTTCACTTAAATGAACACGGATCTGATGAGTGCGCCCGGTTTCCAGTTGCAGGCGGATCAGACTGAACTTTTCCTGTTCAAAGTTGTCGATGATGCTCCAGTGGGTAACGGCTCTTTTACTGTTTCGGGCTTTGGCGCTGAACCTTTTACGGTGAACCGGGTGACGCCCCAGGGGCTGGTCAATGCTTCCCCTGGCGGCTGACATGTGGCCATGGATCAGGGCCAGATATTCGCGCTTGATGCTGTGCCGCCGGAACTGTTCGGCCAGATGCTGGTGGGCACTGTCATGTTTGGTGACGACCAGAACCCCTGAAGTGTCTTTGTCCAGGCGGTGAACGATGCCTGGGCGCAGAGCGCCACCGATGCCGGCGAGATCGTCGCAATGATGCAGCAAAGCATTAACCAGAGTTCCCTGACTATGGCCTGCTGCCGGGTGGACTACCATGCCGGCAGGTTTGTTGATGACGATCAGATCCTGATCTTCGTAAAGAATGTCGAGGGGAATAGATTCAGCAATAGCTTCAAGGGGTTGTGGTGGCGGCAGCGATATCTGAATGGTTTCACCACCTTTGAGCTTGAAACTGGCTTTGGTCGGGGCGCCATCGCAGATAACCTGCTGATTGTCGATGAGCTTTTTAAGCTGAGCCCGGCTGATATCGGGCAGAGCCTCTGCCAGAAACGCATCCAGTCGTTGTGCGGGATGGTCACAGGGAAACAACAACTGTCGGGACCGGGTCATTTACCAGATCTGGCTCTCGATTTTTCCTGCCTGCTGTTTGATCAGAACGTCGACAATGGCCCGCTCATAGAGATGGTCACGGTTTGTAAGATCGGGTGAAACACGTGAGAAGAAATGCTCGCGTCCTTCTTCCAGCTCTTCGTTCATCAGCTCAAAGATATTGTCGCTTTTTATCCCCTCGGATACTTTGTCCTGATTGTAAAGGGCGATGTCGGATACAATGGCCCTGGCCAGGCGGAAGGCCAGATCAGGGTTTTCTACTACTCTTGCCATAGATAGTGCCTCCTGTGCAGCAGTCTGATGAGCCGAGAATTGAATTCTATTAATTTTTGCTCCTGTTGGCAAGACATAAACGGTAAAATCGGATTTTATGTCCCTATCGGTATATTTTCAGGTGGGGCACGCCAGTTTTTTGTGTTAGGATTCGCCCCGTTGTATAAGGTCGTAAAATAGTTCAAAATATGGGTGATTCTAACAGGTTTTTTCAACGAGGAAAGAATGTCGAAGGCTCGTCCTGCACAAAAAATACTTTTTGTTGATGATGAAAAAGCCCTGACGGCATTAGGCAAAGATATGCTGACTGATGAGGGCTTTGAGGTGGTGTGCGCCGCCAGCGGTCGTCAGGCACTCGATCTGTTTGAACAGCACGGCCGGCGATTTGATCTGGTTGTTACCGATGAGTCGATGCCGGGAATGACCGGGATTGAATTGGCGCAACAGCTCTTTGCGTTGGCCCCTGAGATGCCGGTTGTTTTGTGTTCCGGGTACATGCTGTCGATGGAAGATGAAGGGATTGCGCAGACCAACATAAAAAAGGTGTTGGCAAAGACTGACGTGTTTCTGTCTTTACCACAACTGATAAAAACCCTTCTTGTCAGTTCTCCGAATTGACCCGTCAAAAAAATCAGAGTATTTTCAGGCAGCTTTTTAGCGCAACAATACCACCAGCAGAACAATAACAACGGCAGCTCCAGCAAGAAGTGGCACCAGCGGCAGCTTGTTGGTGGTCTTCTGCCCGGTTGCCGCAATGTTGAGTTGACCGATGACAGGAAATCGTTCGATGACCGAACGGACATGGGGCGCGGTTTTCAGTTCTTCGGTCAGGTCATGGCCGGCCTGATGTGCCCCCTCGTGATTACCGTCGGTCCAGAGTGTGCTGTTGCTCAGGTCATAAACAACACCGCTGACGGCAACATAAGCCGGCTTCCCGTCGCGCCCATTGTAATTTGACAGCTCTTCTAATGTCATTTTCTCTCCGCCTTAAGATGTTGATGAAGTCTGGGCTCTCGTTGCAACGAAGGTTCGCTGTTTTCCCTGGCTGCATTTTTCTGACCACTATGATAAACAGAGATAGCCTTGAGGGTAAACAGGTAAAAGGAGTAAATGAAAGCTATCAGATCTTGAAAGGATGACCAAGATGACCAGCGTTTATAAAATCGGCTTTATCGGTGGTGGAAATATGGCTGAAGCTTTGATCAAGGGGCTTCTGGCAGTCAATTATCCGGCCGATAAAATTGTTGTTTCGGAACCGATAGGCACCCGCCGCGACCAGTTGCAGGAAACCTTTGGTGTGACCTTGGCAGAGAATAATCCGGACCTGGTAAATATGTGCGAGATTGTGGTTCTGGCGATCAAGCCGCAAATTGTTGATGAGGTGCTGCGTGAAATTGTCCCGGTCTGGAATGATAACAAGCTGATGGTGTCGATTCTCGCCGGTGTCACCTGTGTCAGTATCGAAAGAAAGTTTGCCGGCTCGCCACGGGTTGTGCGGGTGATGCCTAATACGCCGGCACTGGTTGGCGAGGCGGCCACTGCCATCTGTCAAGGTAGTCATGCCGGCAAGGAAGATCTGCAGATCGTTAGTGAACTGTTCGAAAGTGTTGGTATCGTCGAGTTGATTGACGAGCGCCAGATGGATGCAGCAACGGGCTTGTCAGGTTCTGGTCCGGCTTATATCTATACGGTCATTGAGGCCCTTGCCGATGGCGGTGTGCGTGAAGGACTGCGCCGCGATGTGGCCCACGCATTGGCGGTACAGACGGTTGTTGGGGCTGCATTGATGGTGCGCGAGACGAAGGAGCACCCGGCGATTTTGCGCGATCGGGTCTGCTCGCCCGGTGGCACGGCGATAACCGGAGTCAGCACCCTGGAGAAGAAGGGTTTGCGAACGACCCTGATGGAAGCGGTTTCGGCGTCAGCGGCACGTTCGCGCGAACTGGGTGGAAATTGAGCCTCAGGGCAACCTGTCTGTTGTGATGTGCAGGCCCCCTTTTCATTATGGCTGGCTGATTATTGTTGCCTGCGTGCTGACCACTTTTTCCTGCTTCGGGCTGGCACGTTTCGCCTTTGCGATGCTTTTGCCGGGGATGCAGGAAGGGCTGTTATTAAGTTATGACCAGATGGGTTATCTGGGGACAGCAAACTTTGTCGGTTATCTCCTCGCCGTTGCCGTCACACCGACAGTGCTCGGCTTGTGGCGTCCGCGTCTGACCCTGGGCTCATCTCTTTTTCTGGTTGCTGTGACTCTGGCGGCCATGTCCCAGGCCCAAACCTTCGGCACGCTGTTTTCTCTCTACTTGTTGACCGGTTTTGGTAGCGGTCTGGCTAACATTTCCGGGGTGGTTCTGATCGCCTTCTGGTTTCGCCGTGATCGCCGCGGCCAGGCTGCCGGTCTGATGGTGGTCGGCAGTGGCCTGGCGATTATATTTTCGGGCTGGGTTGTTCCTCGTCTGAATCTGGTTGGTGGAAGCGATGGATGGCGGCTGAGTTGGCTGCTCTTTGCCCTCATTGTTGGTGTGCTGGCCCTGATCGTCTCCGTTCTGGCGCGGAATACTCCTGAAGAAATGGGGTTGCAGCCGATCGGACAGTCTGCCGTCGTGACAACAGCCGATGCCGGCAGCAGTTATCCGCGGGGCAGTGGCCGGATCCTGGTTCTGCTCGGCCTGCTTTATCTGGTTTTCGGTCTGACCTACATGGTCTACGGTACTTTTTTTGTGACCAGTCTGATTGTCGAGCACGGCTACGCGCACAGCGTGGCCGGACAATTCTGGTCGTGGGTGGGCTTTTTCAGTCTTTTTTCCGGGGTTCTGTTCGGGGCTCTATCAGATCGGATTGGCCGTCGATTTGGTTTGATGCTGGTTTTCCTGGTCCAGACGGCGGCTTACCTGCTCTCCGGGTCAGGATTGGGGCATGCTGCCCTGATGCTGTCAGTTGTTCTCTATGGCGTCACTGCCTGGTCAATTCCCGCCATCATGGCCGCCGCGGTGGGAGATTATCTGGGTTCGGCACGAGCGGCTGCCGGTTTTTCATTGATCACCCTTTTCTTTGCCGGAGGACAGGTCTGTGGACCGGCTATCGCCGGAATCATGGCGGAGTACTTCGGCAGCTTTTCTCCCGCCTTTCTTCTCGCTGCCCTACTGACCCTGGCGGCGGCTTTCTTTTCCCTGACATTGCCGCAAACAACCTCTGCTCAACCGGTCAGTGCCCGGCACCACTGAATGGCACCATCAATCGGGGGTCTGACAACCCTGATAATAGTTTTGGATCAGCGGCAGTAATTCCTGGTGGACGCTGGGAAATCCGCAGATCAGCAGGCGATCGCGGTAGGGGGAATAGGGATCTCCCTGCTCATTGGTGACGATGCATCCGGTTTCTTCGAGAAACAGCAGCGCTGCGGCCACATCATAGGGCTTCAGATCACTTTCCCAGAACCCCTGCAGGAAGCCGGTGGCCACATAACACAGGTCGAGGGCCGCTGAACCGAAACGGCGAATACCGCGGCAGCGGTAAAGGATATCTTTGGCGCAGGCAAAAAAAGGGTCGGCCAGATCGGCAGAGCGGTAGGGGAAGCCGGTGCCGATCAGGGCCTGCTTAAGGGGGAGGGTGATAGCCTTCCGGCAGAGTGAGCCCTGATGAAACAATCCCTGACCGCGGATGGCGCTGAAACATTCGCTTGAGGCCGGACGCATAATGATGCCAAGCTCGCACTGCTGATTCTGTTCCAGTGCAATGGAAATGCAGAACTGATCGAGCCCGCTGAGAAAATTTGTGGTGCCGTCGATGGGATCAATGACCCAGCGCAGGTCAGCACTCCCTTCCTGCCCGGTTTCTTCACCATAGAAACCGGCCTCGGGCAGCAGGCGGACCAACCCCTCCTTGAGCATCTCTTCTGAGTTCATATCAACAACAGAAACGAATTCCCGCTCCTCTTTTTCGTTGCCACCACCCGGGCTTAACTGACGAAATTGCTGCAGTTGGTAGCGGCCGACTTCGCGGGAGAGGTTGATGACGGCATTGAGTAGATGGGTATCGGACATAGTCAGAGCATTTTTCCGCGACTGGAAAAGTAGCGATTATAGGGATTGAAGGTGCGCCGGTACTGACGGATTTCAAGAATGACAATATTGATAATGCTGGCAATCGGGACACCGATAATCATTCCCAGAATGCCATAGAGCTTGCCGCCCATTATAATCGCCAGAATCACCCACAGTGGATGCAGGTTGGAGACCTTGGAGATCAGGATGGGAATCAGGATCATATTGTCGACAATAATCTGGGCAATCAGGATATAAACACACAGAATCCACCAGAACTGTGCCCCAACGCCCAGGTCGACCAGAGCGATGGTAATCCCCGGGAGCATGCCGAAGATAGGGCCGACATAGGGTACCAGGTTGGAGACACCGGCAATCACGGCAAGTATCGGTGCGTAGCGGATGTCGGTCAAGGCGAGCCCGGCCCATACCACCAGCCCGACAATGATAGCTTCGATAATCCGCCCGCGAATAAAATTGGATAACTGCCAGCTCACGTGGGAATAAATGTCGAGCACCATTTCAAAATAACGGTTGGGAGTGAGGGCGATGATGCCACGCATGATGCGGCGACTGTCACGCAGGAAAAAGAAAGAGAACAAGGGCACAAGAATCAGCAGACTGCCGATGCGCATTGCCGAGCGCGGTGTCTGTATCAGGATAGCGCCGATAAGCGTCTGAGAAAAGTCACGCAGATGGTCGCCAAGATTGTAATGGGCAATAAAGGGAAAATGCTGCTGAGCCAGCTCCAGTAGCCCGGTCAGATAGACGATGGCAAAGCTGACATAACGGGGCACATCCGCTTTTAGTGCCTGGATCATGCTGCGCCAGTTGGGTGGTCCGATGAGCAGCAGCAGGAGCACAATGGTGCCGGAAATAAGAAGGTAGATACAAAAGATGGCCAGGGTACGGTGAATGCCACGATTTTCGATCAGGCGAACCAGAGGCTCAAGCATGAAGGCGACAATCATGGCCAGGAGAATCGGCAGGAACAGCCCGGATGTGGCGGTTTTCAGCAGGGAGGTAATCGTAGTGGCCGAGGAATAGATGGCAATGCCCGAAGCAATCGCCGTGGTCAGGACCAGATAAAGAACGGCCACCTGGGCGCGGCTGAGACCCGGTGAATCACTCATGAGGGCGTCCCTGCGAGATGTTACTGCTGCGTTGCAACATGACAAGTTGTTCACTGCAGTGGAGCAGGCGATCGGCAAGCACCCGGTTCAGACCGAAGAGGATTTTTGCAGTCGGTGCCGGATGTCGATGGGTTGCTTCAAGAATGTCAGATCGGAACAGCCCGACCAGTGATGTCGCTGTTGTCGCCCGGGCCGAGGCAGAACGCGGGCGTGAAGCGGTCAACGCGACCTCGCCGAAAAAATCGCCCGGCTCCAGAAGCGCCAGCTCTTGCTCCAGACCATCCGTATCAAGAGAAAAAATCTGCACCTGTCCGGAGCGAATGATGTACATCCCGGAACCTACGTCACCAGCCGAGAAGATCATTTCATCCGCTTCAAAATTGCGGATGTGGACAAGTTTCTCCAGATAAGCAAGCTCCCGCCGGGTCAATTTGTTGAATATTGGTACCTGACTGAGAAAATAGCTGAGAGTTTGTTTGTCGGCCTGATTGCGGAAAATGTTGTGCCAGAAGGGGTTTGAAGTCATGTGCTGTCCCGATAGAGGAATTTTGTCGAGATGAGGGCGGATTAAATACCAGAACGTCCAGCATGATATAACATTAATGGCAGTGAGTACCAGACAAAATCAACCATACAAAAGGTGTCGTTGCGTCAGGTTACTGATGGCAGAATGGTAGTGATAGTGAAAAGCAAAGCCCCTTTTCGAGTGGCGAAAAGGGGCCATGATGATTTTTTTCGCAAGAAGCTAAGGCAGGTGGCTACTTGTTTTCTTCAAGCAGCTCCTCAATGTCAGGCACGCAGCCGCCACAGCCGGTACCGGCAGTGGTGGCATCCTGCACTTCTTCAACGCTGGTGAGGTTTTGTTCTTTGATGGCTTTGACAATGGTGTCACGATCAACGTTCATGCAGTGGCAAACAGTTTCAGACATGATAATCTCCTTTTCGTATTGGTTTACCTGCTGGGACGATTATAACGCTTCGACATATATCTTGCCAGATGAAGCGGTTATTTATCACGACAAAAAATTCAAGGATTATTAAACCGGCGCTCTGCAGCACCGATCAGTTGAAGAGATTTCTCAACCTGGAAGCGAACCAGATGTTTTGGCCCTTTTTCCTGATCTTGCTCCGGAGTCAGGCTTGAGCGAGTCATTTGCTGTGCCAGTTGCGGGTCGTCCATTTCGCCGATTTTTTTGAGATATAGTCTGGTGCCCTGGTAGCCTGCACCAGTCTCAATGAACAGGTAGGTCGCGTGCGGGTTAGTACATATGTTTTTATAGGACAGCCGTTCCCGCATCAGAAACGTCAAGGTACCGTCAGCAAACACCGTTGGTCGGGCATAAATGGCGCTAGTGACCTTTCCCCGGCTGTCGGCAGTTGATAAGATACCTGTACCCCGAGTATGGGTGAAATAATCGTTGAGGGTCATAACCGGCTCCTTTGATTCATTGCGACTTTGACGGGATATCCGTTAATTTGTCTACGACAAAAATATAACATACTTGATGGCATGTATAATATGCGTTGTGCGTTTATTTTTTGATGTGCCTGCAGGGTAAGATTTATTTTGCAATTTAACAGCAGAGCGAGACGATGTTTGCCCCTGATCTGAAAGCCTATCCCCAAACTCCCGGTGTTTACCAGATGCTCGATGTTGACGGTGAAATCCTCTACATTGGCAAGGCACGTCAACTACGTTCACGCTTACGTTCCTATTTTTCAGCAACAGGTGATGGGCGCCAGCAAATTCCGTTGTTGATGAAAAAGGTTCAGCGCATCGAAGTGATCCTTACCGACACCGAAAAAGAGGCTCTGCTGCTCGAGAACACTCTGATCAAGGAGCATCGTCCACGCTACAATATCGAATTGCGTGACGATAAAACCTACGTGTCGGTGCGGATCGATCTGCGCGAGGACTTTCCCATGATGCAGGTCGTGCGTCAGGTCAAAAATGATGGTGCGCACTATTTCGGCCCCTACTCTTCGGCTGCCGCTATTCGGGAAACATTAAGGCAGATATACCGAATCTTCCCCTTGCGCCACGCATCGGTAGAGCGTTGCCGTCAGCGCGGCCGTCCCTGTCTTTTTCATCAGATCGGTCAATGTAGTGCTCCTTGCTACGGTAAGATCAGCCGTGGAGATTACCGACGTCTCGTAGAGGGGGTGGTAAAGCTGCTGGAAGGAAAGGAATCGGAAGTTATCGATTCGTTGCGCCGGCGGATGGCAGCCGCTGCTGCCGCCATGGATTATGAACTGGCGGCAGTGCTGCGTGATCAGATCCGTCTGATCGAGCAGAGCGTCGAAAAGCAGAAGGTGACTGACCATGGCGGCGGCGACCAGGACGTGATCGGTCTGCACCAGGATGGTGGTGAGGTTGAGGCCACCCTGCTTTTTGTGCGTAACGGCAAACTGATTGGTCGGCGCAGCTTTCTTCTCGCATGGGTTCTTGATCTGCCGGAATTGTTGAATGGGTTTCTGCTCGACTTTTATGCCCGGGATGTCATTATTCCCGACCAGTTGATTCTTCCCTTTTATCTCGAAAGTACTGAGGCGCTGGCCGACTGGCTGACAGAAAAGCGTGGCAAAAAGGTGCGACTGCTGTGCCCGGAGCGCGGGGAAAAAAGACGTCTGCTCGAACTGGCACAGCGTAATGCCGAAGAATCCTATCGTCAGCGCGGACAACGCAAGGAGGCGCGAGGAAATCTGCTGACGGAACTGCAGGAGCGCCTGCACCTTCCCCGCTTTCCCCGGCGCATAGAATGTTTTGATATTTCCAACGTCCAGGGAGAATTGGCGGTTGGCAGCATGGTGGTGTTTGAGGAGGGTGAGCCGGCCAGGCAGGAATATCGGCGCTATCGCATCAAAACAGTGGTCGGCGCGGATGATTACGCCTCGTTGCGCGAAGTGTTGTGGCGCCGGCTTGAGCGCGGGCGCGCAGAAAATTGCCTGCCGGATATGATACTCATCGACGGCGGCAAGGGGCAGCTTGGTGTCTTGGTGGATGTCATTGACAGCGCCGGACTGACAGGTCAGATCGGGGCAGTCGGTATCGCCAAAAGTCGGGTACTGTCGAATGTCAAAGGCAAGGTGGTCGAGCGCTCAGAGGAGCGGTTTTTTCTGCCGCGGCGAAAAAATCCGGTGATCTTCCGCCATGGGTCTGCCGCTGCATTTTTACTTGAGCGATTGCGCGACGAAGCTCACCGTTTTGCCATCAGTTACCATCGCAGGCTACGCAGCAGGCAGGGGCTGCGTTCGAGTCTGGATCAGATCCCCGGCGTCGGCCCGGCGCGCCGCAAGGCCCTGCTGAAACATTTCGGTAGCCTCAAACGATTGCGCGCGGCGGGGCTGGAAGAGATCGAACAGGTGCCGGGATTTTCCAGGGCGCTGGCGCAACGCCTTGTCGCCGCGTTGAAAAATCAGCCGGGCCCATAACCCACAACAAATCAACTGTGTGGCCGGCGCAACAAAAAGCCCTCCGCAGTGGGTCTGCAGAGGGCTGGTAGTCTTGAAATTAAAGTGGGGCGACCGGTTACTCAGTGCTCACTATGGCATTTTCCATGATCAGGTCGTAAACATAGCCATGGCCAAAATCCTTGTCTATAGTCAGCTTGCCACTGGCGATTACAATATCACCCACCTTCAGTTGTGTGTTGCTGGTCACGGTGAGGTCATGAGTTCCTGCTTCCGGATTGCCTGAGCCGTCCTGCAGGTGGATCCAGTTGGTGCCCATAATTTGCGGGCTGAATTTCACTACTTGTGCGCGAAGGTTGATTTCCTGACCGGACAGATCGGCGCGGGCGGCGTAAATTTCTTCAATGCTCATACCGCCTTCCAGCTTGTCGATGTCAGTTACTGCAGTGGGAGCCGTTGTTCCGACGCCGGAAATGGGGGGATGACCAGCGGGCATCTGTCCTTGTGGTGTTCCCCCGGTAGATGCTGTTGCCGAACTGGCATTAAGGATCGATTCGACAAAGTAGACGACATCGAAGTGGCGATCGAGGGTCTGACTGTAATAATTGTGCATGGGCATCCCTTCCGGCACAACAACCAGGTCGCCCACATTTACGTTAAACTGGGGGGTCGCAGCCCAGATCTGCTCGTTGTCGGTCTCAACCAGAACATAGGTGTAGCCGAGGACGTTCATAGTTTCAACAACGCTGCCGCTGATATTGTTGATCGGGGTCTGTGGTGACTGTGTCGGGCTTTGGGTGGTGGAGTTCTGCTGACAACCAACCAGCACTGTTAAGGTAAAAAGTAGTAGCAAATACAGGATCCGAGTCTTCAAGGTAACCTCCGAAGCTAGTGTTTTTCGACTTGGTGCTGAGCTTTGAGTAGTGGCCCGGACGATAGCACAAGGAATAAATTTACAACAATAGTTGCGTGAGTTCTGATGAATTTATGTGGTGATGCACAGGTCACGACCGTAAAGATGTGTTGTTTTAAGCAGGCGGTCACGCAGGGGGGTACTCAAATCACCGCTCTGGTAGCGCCAGGACCAGTTACCGGTAGCTGTCCCCGGGGTATTCATTCGGGCGTCTTCGTCCAGGCCAAGCATGTCCTGCAGGGGAATGATGGCCAGCCTGCTGACGCTGGCCAGGGCTGTTTCAACCAGTGTCCAGGCCATTTCCTTGTCGGAGCACCGCAGATATTCTTTTGCGCGGATTTTAACTCTGTCATCAAGGCGATTCCACCAGCCCAGGGTAGTATTGTTGTCGTGGGTACCGGTGTAGATCACTGAGTTGGGGATGTGATTGTGCGGCAGATAGGGATTGTCTGCCCCGGAATCAAATGCAAATTGCAGTATTTTCATACCGGGGAAGCAAAAGTCATCCCTGAGTTTTTCAACATCAGCAGTGATGATGCCGAGATCTTCAGCAATAATCGGCAGTTCACTATAGCGCTGGGCAAGAAGATCAAAAAGTTCACGACCCGGGGTATCGAGCCAGTGGCCGTTGACCGCTGTCTGGTCCTGAGCCGGTATGGCCCAGGACGCAACAAATCCACGAAAATGATCGACCCGTAACAGGTCAAACAGGGCAAAATTCCATTCAAAGCGCTGCATCCACCAGGAGAAATCCTGCGCTCTGGCCTGATCCCAGTGGTACAGAGGGTTGCCCCAGCGTTGTCCGGTGGCGCTGAAATAGTCTGGTGGAACGCCTGCCACCAGCGTTGGCCGCTGCTGTTCATCAAGATGAAACAGGTCGGGATTTGCCCATACATCGGCAGAGTTTTCCGCGACAAAAATCGGCAGGTCACCAAAAATAAGTACGTCTTGCTGACGGGCATAGTCCTTGAGAGAAAACCACTGTTCGAAAAAAACGAACTGCAGATACTTGTGCCAGGAAATTTCATCGGCACGGTCAACTCGACAGTTTTCAAGGGCTTTTTCATCGCGGCTGCGCAGGGCCTGGGGCCAGTCCTGCCAACCACGGTATTCCTGCTCAGCGCGAATGACCTCGAACAGGCTGTAATCATCCAGCCAGCTATTTTGGGTATGGCAGAAGTCGTTATAGCGCTGCCGGCGATCAGAGTTGGTGTGGTGACGAAAGTTGGTCCATGCCTTGCGAAGCAGGGGGATCTGGGACGTGAAGGCCGAACCAAAATCACAATGGGAGGTTGTCGTAGCAGGTTCGGGCAGATCGTCGGGGTTCAGATCATCCGTGCGGGCGAGATCGGCAAGGCTGATCAAGAGGGGATTTCCGGCAAAAGCGGAGAAACAACTATAGGGGCAGTTGCCATAACCAGTGGGGTTCAGAGGTAGAATCTGCCAGACTGTTTGTCCGGCAGAAATGAGAAAATCAATAAAATCACGAGCCTCCTGGCCTAGGGAGCCGGTATGCTGTGGACCCGCAAGGGAGGTTGGGTGCAGTAAAATGCCGCTGCGGCGCTGCTTCAGCATGATGGCTCCTGTCTGTGGATGAAGATTATACTAACCATTGGTAAGCATCTGTCGTCATAAAAAGCTTCATGGCCTCCTGTTTTCTGGTGTGATCTGTTTTGTGGCCGAGAATCGGTCAGTATGAATCAGGGAGAGATGATCCGTCCGGCTTGATGCTGTATATCGACAATGTCAAGCATGTTGGTGGCGCGCCCGACCTTTAGCTGGTCTTTCTTGTTATAAAAATCGAGGCACAGTCCGCAACTGGCTATATCCACTCCGCCGGCCTTCAGTGCTGTGAGGGTATCGAGGACCTCGGACCCTTCAGTGACCAGATGAACGCCGCTGTTGACAAAGAGGATAGCGGCCGGCAGGGGGTCAACCTCCAGTTGGGTCATAAGAAAATTCTTCAGCAGGACACGACCGAAATCTTCATCGCCGGACCCCATGCGATCACTGCCACAATAGATTACGGTTTCTCCTGCTGGCGTGCTCTGCTGTGCCGGTAAAACCTGACTTTGTGGGGTCGCTGATGGTGTCAGTTGCATTCGATAACCATCGGCAATCGGTTCAGAGGTGGCCTGATAGCCCATTTTCTCGGCCAGTCGAGTGACATTGTCACGGCAGATTTCGTCATCAACCAGTACGTTGAGCTTGTCTGCCGGGCCGGCCAGAATCTGCTTACGGGTTTCTATTACGGGGTATGGGCAGGCGTGCCCACGGTAGTCAAGTTCCGTCATGAAACGCTCCTGGCAAATTGGATTGAGGGGAACTGGATACCTGCATTCAGTTGTTAATAAATTATCACAAATTGAGGGGAAAAAAGAGGGAAATTGAGAAAAATGTCCATTATTTTCGACCGATTTACGACCGGACCAGCTGGACGATGGTCTCAATATGTGCCGTCTGGGGAAACATGTCGACCGGTTGCAGGTGCTTGATCCGGTACCCGCCGTCCAGCAACTGTTTTAAATCACGGGCCAGGGTGTCCGGATCACAGGAGACATAGATGATCTGGCTCGGGCACAGATAAAGGAGTTGGTTGATCAGTTCCTCGCCACAGCCCTTACGTGGGGGATTGACCGTTACCAGGTCGGGTGCTGCTGCAGATGCGGCCAGGTATTGAAGCTCGGTGGTTGCATCTCCGGCAATGAACCGGCAGTTGGTCAACCTGTTCAGGGCGGCATTGGCGTCGGCATTGCGGACCGCCTCGGGAACGACTTCAATTCCGGTAACCGTGCGCGCCACTGCGGCAAGGCTCAGGGCGATACCACCAATGCCACAAAAAAGATCGACAACATTCTCCTTGCCAGAGAGGGCGGCCCAGTCACGGATCAGGGCGTACATTGTTGCTGCCTGCCGGGTGTTGACCTGAAAAAAAGATTCAGGAGCGATATGCAGCCTGATATCGCCAACCTGCTCAATCAGATCGGGATGACCCAGCAGCTTGATTGTCTCGGTGCCGAGAATGACGTTACCACCGGAGCTGTTGATGTTCTGATGGACGCCGATCACTTCAGGTACCTTTTTGGTCAGTTTTTTTGCCAGTTTGGGCAGTTCCTGGAAGTCTTTGTAATTACTGACGAAGGTGACCAGAGCGCGGTTATTGTCGGGGCTGACGCGGATCAACAGGTAGCGCAGCAGTCCGCGTTTATGCCGGGGATTGTAAACAGAGACCTGTTGCCGTGCCACATCTTCGCGAACAATGGTAGCAATGCGATTGATCAGCGGGTGATGGACCGGGCAATTGGAAATATCGATAACGTCGTGACTGCCCCGCCGGTAAAGACCGAGCAGCAGTTTTCCGCGCTGGCGTGAGAAGACCAGTTTGGCGCTGGTGCGGTAGCCCAGGGTCTCTAGTGCAGGCAGGATCGGCAGGATGGAGAAATGAGCGGCAGGAACCTGCGCTCCAACTGCTTTTTCGACCCGCTGCTGTTTGAATTCAAGTTGGGCGGGGTACTGCATGCTGATCAGCGGACAGCCCAGACAACTCAACTCGAGGGAACAGCCGGGTTGGGCACTGCGCACAGGAGAACGGCGCAATATCTTCAGCAGACGGGTATAGATATGGGTGCGGCCTTGATGCTCAACCTCAACCACCACGGTTTCTGTCGGAAAAGCTCCCTGAACCAGGGCAGTGCGGTTTTCTGTGCCGGCCGTCCCTACCCCTTCTGCATCCAGATTTTCAATTGTCAGTTTGCGGGTATCAAGCGGTGGACGTTTGTCTTTTGTCTTTTCAGATTTTTTTTTCATGGTTAATAGTCTGGTTGTTACTTTCCTGGTTGGTTTCCGCTGTGGAAACTGCATTATGCTCATTCAGGTTTCCCGGATAAGCACTAAATAAAGAAGCGCGGGAATGCTGGCTGCACACTACTTCTTGTGTGTGGTTGCTGTCAAATATTGTTGGTTGTCTGGTACCTGTTGATGGGGTAGACTGCGCTGCGCAGTTCTGCCTTTTGCACCCGGAGGGTTTCCGTGCGTCGTAAAACACGTCAAATCAGGCTCGGCGGGCTCACGGTCGGTGGTGATGCGCCGATCAGTGTGCAGTCAATGTGTACCACTGATACCAGGGATGTTGCTGCGACTCTGAACCAGATTGCTGAACTTGAACGGGCCGGTTGTGAGATTGTCCGTTGTGCGGTTCCCGATGTGGATGCTGCCCGGGCTCTGAAGCAGGTTCGCAATGGTTGCCGGATTCCACTAGTGGCCGATATTCATTTCGATTATCAGCTTGCCCTTGAAGCCGTCGCTGCCGGTGTAGACGGGTTGCGCATCAACCCCGGCAATATCGGTGAGCGCTGGAAGATCGCCGAGGTGGTGCGGGCCTGTCAGGAACGGCAGATTCCCATTCGCATTGGCGTAAACGCCGGGTCTCTGGAAAAGGAGTTGCTGCACAAACATGGCCAGGCTACCGCTGCGGCGATGGTGGAAAGTGCCCTGGGACACATACGCCTGTTGGAGGAGCAGGGTTTTGATCTGATGAAGATCAGCCTTAAGGCCTCTGATATTTCGCGCACGGTAGCAGCCTATCGGTTACTGGCAGAGCAGGTTGATTATCCGTTGCATGTCGGCGTTACCGAAGCCGGAACGGTTTTTAGCGGCACCATCAAGAGCGCTATCGGACTGGGGGTTCTGCTGATGGAGGGGATCGGGGACACCTTGCGAGTATCATTGACCGGCGATCCGGTGACCGAAGTGCGAGTCGGCTGGGAGATTCTCAAGGGTCTTGAGCTGCGCCAGCGCGGCCCGGTGTTTATCAGTTGTCCAACTTGCGGTCGTTGCCGGATTGATCTGATCAGGATTGCCCAGGAAGTAGAAGAGCGTCTGCAGGATCTTCCCCTGCCCCTTAAAATCGCCGTGATGGGTTGTGCTGTCAATGGACCGGGTGAGGCTCGTGAGGCCGATCTGGGTATCGCCGGGGGAAATGAAGAAGGGATTCTTTTTCGTCGGGGAAAATTGGTGCGTAAGGTTCCTCAGGCCCATCTGGCCGATGTGCTGGTGAATGCCGCCTGGCAGGAGGTGGAGGATCGGCAGGGCAGTAAAAAGAATGATTCCCATGATCGGTAAGGGTCAAGGTGCTTGCATTTAGCCATCCGTCAGGTTAGTTTTTCGGGTTACTTATTGTTGTGATTTGGGTGTTTAATGTGCCTGTAACCACGACCGTTTTTGCAAAAACTTCACTCAACAGGAAAATTCATGCGTTATTCTCAGTACCTTCTGCCCACTTTGAAAGAGGTTCCTGCCGATGCCGAGGTTGTCAGCCACCAGTTGATGCTACGTACCGGCATGATTCGTAAGGTAGCCGCCGGTATTTACAATTACATGCCTCTGGGGCTGCGTTCCATTCGCAAAATGGAGCAGATTATCCGCGAAGAGATGAATCGGGCCGGGGCGATCGAGTGCCTGATGCCCATGGCCAACCCGGCGGAACTGTGGCATGAATCGGGACGCTGGGAGAAGTATGGCAAAGAACTGTTGCGCTTCAAGGATCGGAAAGATGCCGATTTCTGCATGGGGCCGACTCACGAAGAAATCGTCACCGATATTGTGCGTAACACGGTCAGGTCCTATCGTCAGTTACCTTTGAATCTTTACCAGATTCAGACCAAGTTTCGCGATGAGATCCGTCCTCGCTTCGGACTGATGCGTGGGCGAGAATTCATTATGAAAGACGCCTATTCCTTTGATCTGGATGATGCCGGTGCGGATCTTTCCTATCAAAAGATGTATCAGGCCTATCGCAATATCTTCCAGCGCTGTGGTCTGCGTTTCCGCGCGGTGGAGGCAGACAGCGGCGCCATTGGCGGCAGTTTTTCCCACGAGTTTATGGTTCTGGCGGAATCGGGGGAAGATGCCATCGTTTCCTGTGATTCGTGCGAATATGCAGCCAATGTCGAGAAGGCCGAGGTACTGTGGAGCGGTCAGGAGACGCCGAAGCCTCGGCAGGAGATACAGTTGGTTGAGACACCGGATCAGAAAAGCATCAAAGAGGTTGCCGATTTTCTTGAACTGTCGTCATCACAATTGATCAAAACCCTGATACTGCAAACGTCGACGGAGGAAGTTATAGCTGTCCTGGTTCGCGGTGATCGCGAGCTGAATGCCATCAAACTGGCCAATCTGCTCAATGTTGACTGGGTTTTGCCGGCCGAAGAGAGTCTGGTAAAAAAGGTTACCGGGGCCCCTGCCGGTTTTGCCGGGCCGATCGGATTGGAGATCCGGGTACTGGCAGACAATGAAGTGTGCGCAATGAGCGATTATGTGGTCGGGGGCAACGTCGCTGACCGTCATTATATTGGTGTCAATCATCCCCGTGATGTTGTTATTGATCAATTTGCTGACCTGCGTCGTGCCGAAGAGGGGGATCCCTGCCCCCGTTGCAGCGGTGGTCACTTTGAAAGCTGGCGCGGGATCGAGGTCGGGCACGTGTTCAAGCTTGGCACCAACTACTCCGACGCCATGGAGGCGACGGTTCTTGATGATAAGGGCCAGGCCCGGACACTGGTGATGGGTTGTTATGGAATTGGTGTCGGCCGCACTGTAGCCGCAGCGATTGAACAGAACCACGATGAGCATGGCTTGAAACTTCCACTGCCGCTGGCACCCTTTCAGGTGCTGGTGGTGATGGTTAATCCCAAGGATGAGCAGGTGCGCCGGACCAGCGAAGATATATACGCCCGTCTGCTGACTCAAGGGGTAGAGGTTCTGCTCGATGACCGTGACGAACGCCCCGGCAGTAAATTCAAGGATGCTGATCTGGTCGGCATTCCGCTGCGAGTGACGGTCGGAGCCCGTGGTCTGCAGGAAGGCGTTGTCGAGTTGAAAATCAGAACCAGCGGTGAACAGTCATCGGTGCCGATTGGCGAGATTGTTTCCGTATTGCAACAGCACATCGATGCTGCTGCAGATTGACAGGAATTGGTGTTGGGATGCAAATAGCAGAGCGCTTAATCGTATGACAGATATTCGTGTTGACAAGGAAAGGCTGCAAGGGCTGCCGCCTGATGTTAGTCGGATGCTTGCCAGAAAGCCCCTGGAATTGCTGTCGGCATCCGACAGTCATCTGATGCTGGCAGACACCGCAACCGAGTCTCCGGTTCTATTGGCCGGGGTGCTGGAAGAAGGGGCGATCCCTGATCTGCTTTCCTATTTTAATATGTTTCGCAAAAGTGGTGTGCTTAGCGTTATTCTCAGCGGGGGAAGCAAGGCTCTTTATTTTCAGCAGGGTGAGGTGGTTTTTGCAACCAGCACCTTTGAAGCAGAAGATATCGGCTCAATCCTGTTTTCCCTCGGTAAGATAGAGCAGCAGGCTCTGGATCAGTTGCGCCGGCAGGTCACCGAAACGACCACTCTGGGCAAACTCCTGGTGGAACAGGCTGCGGTTTCTCCCAAGGATCTGTGGTTGGCGGCCCGCAGTCAGGTGGAGAATATTGTCTACAATCTCTTCAACGCCGCTCGCGGGGCCTTCTATTTTCAACTCAAGGCTGTCGAACAGGAAGACATCCTGCGCCTGTCCATGAGTACTCAGAACATGATCATGGAGGGGCTGCGACGTCTTGATGAAAAAGCTCTGTTCATGCGCAAGATCATTTCCCTCGATCACTATCCCCAGGCGACCGGCAAGGAGGTTGGCGACCTCAGCGAAATAGAAACGCGCATGCTCAATCTGGCCAGCTTCGGACAGCTTAAAGCTCGTGAGCTTTTCAGAAAGTCGGGAGTGCGCGAGTTTGACGGTATCCGCACCCTTTACGGTCTGCTCGAAAGAGGCGTGTTGCGGATGCAGGAGTCATCTGGAACGGAAATCGACGGCGTTCTCGGGCAGATACTCACGGTTTATAACAGCTTGTTCAGGGAAATCCATATTCCCATGAGGCAGGCCAACCCCGACTTCAGCGAGGAAATAACCCAGGAGTTGCGTATTTTGCCGCAACCCTATTCTTTTGTTCTGCGTGATGTTGAGTTGCGCCCGGACGGAACTCTGGATGGCCACAGTCTGGTCGATAATCTTGACGGACTGGATGTGCGCGATCAGAAAAAGTTGCTGGTTGATTCCCTGACTGAAGTTGCGTATCTGGAGAGCATGGCTGTCAGACAGCACCTGAGTGTTGAGCAGGCTCGTCCCCTGATATCACGTGTTCAGGAGAGTACAGCACGGGCTCGAATTCTTGCAGGGAGAGATGAATGAACAAGAGTGCCAAGGACCGTTTGATTTTTGCTCTGGATGTCGATGATTTCGATCAGGCTCGACACTGGGTTGAAACCCTCAAAGACAACGTCGGTGTATTCAAAATTGGCAAGCAGTTGTTTACCCGCTATGGCCCTGATGTCGTCAGGATGGTCGTCGACCGGGGTGCCGATGTGTTTCTTGACCTGAAGTATCATGACATTCCCAATACCGTTGCCAAGGCGGCGGTTGAAGCTGCCCGACTGGGTGTGCGCATTTTTAATGTTCACGCTCTGGGAGGGGGGGAAATGATGCGGACCGCGGCGGCAGAAGTTGAGTCCTACTGCCGTACTGCTCACTGTCAACGTCCGCAGATGCTGGCAGTCACTATCTTGACATCATCGGATCAGGCGACCCTGGCGGAGGTCGGAATCGATCGGCCGGTCGCTGAGATGGTAGTACGCCTGGCCCGCCTGGCCCTGGATTCCGGATTCGATGGTGTTGTGGCGTCCCCCCGTGAAGCAGCTATGATCCGTTCCGCCTGTGGAGATGGTTTTGCCATTGTAACCCCCGGGGTGCGGCCGGCATTTTCCGCTCAGGATGATCAGAAGCGGATCATGACACCGGCGGATGCCATCGCGGCAGGTGCTACGGCGCTGGTTATCGGCCGCCCCATTTCCGCTGCTGCTGATCCCTTGGACGCAGCGGATCAGATTTTATCAGAGATCAGCACAGCCCTGAGTAGTTGATGGCAGATTATCTGTATGGCATCAACCCGGTTGTTGAAGCGATTTCCGGGTCTGGTCGGCAACCACTGGAACTGTTGCTTGCTGAAAGTAATCGCCATCAGCGGTTGGAGCAGTTGCGTCAGCAGGCCACCGTGAAGCAGATCCCCGTGCGCCTGGTCAAGCACCACGAGCTTGACCGACTGATCGGCCATGATCGCCATCAGGGCGTTTTGCTCAGACTGGAACCCTTCAGCTACTCATCTCTGCAAGAATTGATTGAATGTTGGAGAGGTAGCGGAAAAAATGCCTTTTTTCTGATTCTTGATGGTATTACCGATCCCCATAACTTTGGCGCCTTGGTGCGTAGTGCCGAGGGAGCCGGGTGTCATGGCGTCATCGTTGCCAGAGATCGTGCCTGTCCCGTTACCGCAGTGGTTGAAAAAGCTGCGGCAGGAGCCCTGGCTTATATGCCTTTGTGCCAGGTGACCAATCTGGCGCGCACCCTGACGGAGCTGAAAAGGGCGGGAGTGTGGTGTTACGGTCTGGCCGGCGAGCTGGACGCGCAAGATATCTTTTCGACCTCCCTGGAGGGCGACATTGCCCTTGTTGTCGGCAGTGAGGGGAGCGGCTTGCGGCCAAATGTCCGTAAGCACTGTGATGGATTACTGTCGATACCCATGGGTGGACATCTGGCGTCCCTCAATGCGTCAGTTGCGACAGGAATTGCCCTGTTCGAGATTGTTCGGCAGCGCAAGATCAAGGGAGCAACAATTTGAAGCGGGGCTATATTGTGCAGGCAGAAAAGCTTTTTTCAGGAGAGCAGGCATCATGGTATTGACGGAATCCGCAGTAAAGAAACGTACCATCAATCCGCAGGAAAAAATCAATAAAGTCATTCTGGCGAGTAGAAAATTATTTGTGGAAAAAGGTTACGGCGGGGTTTCGATACCCGATATAGTCCAGGCTTCCGGGGTCAGCACCGGCGCGATTTACAGCCACTTCAAGGATAAGGAAACTCTTGCCAAAAGAATTCATGCCCACACGGTGGATGAATTCAACGATCTGCTCCAGTCACGATTGACGGGAGAGGAATCGGTCCAGGAAGTACTGAAGGTGTTTACCTATCTGGTCTGCGAGTTGGTTGAGGAAAACCCGATCCTGATGAAATACATGCTTTTCATGCAGCATGGTGGCGCTGTTGCCGGACTCTCGCCGATCTGTGAGACGGACCCCTTCCGTTTTCTGCAACAGCATTTACGACGGGGTATTGAAGAGGGTGTTGTCCGTCGCGGACAGGATTTTATGGTTGCCGGACTCTCGTATACGGGTGTGACCTTGCGCGCAGCAGAGTTACGCATGGATGCTGTACTTGATCAGCCCCTGACCGAGATCCGGGACATCCTTGCAGAAAATGGCTGGAATGCTATCAAGGCGTGAAATATTTTATCGCTTACTGCGGACCCCTAAGTCCGAATCTTTCGGGTTCAAGTATGTTTATGGTTGACACCGTTACCGGTGATGCACTATAAGACGCCCCGTCAGCAACGAAGTATAGCCGGAAACTAAAGTTTTTTTCTTGCATCCCGGTATTATTTGAGATATAAGTCCCTTCTTGTGCTGGCGTAGCTCAATCGGCAGAGCAACTGACTTGTAATCAGTAGGTTGGGGGTTCAATTCCTCTCGCCAGCTCCAGTAAAGTTTAAGCGGGTGTGCCCGACAATCGAATAAATGCAGGTTCCCCTGGAGGGGTTCCCGAGCGGCCAAAGGGATCAGACTGTAAATCTGACGTCGAAGACTTCGGAGGTTCGAATCCTCCCCCCTCCACCACTAAAACTTGCCGGACGAGGGCTTGTAGACTGTACGCCAGGAGGCTGTAGGCCATATGAACTGGGGCAGTAGCGGGCTTGACGTCCTGTTGTGCTTATCGACGGTAGAAAATTTGGGCGGGAATAGCTCAGTTGGCTAGAGCGTCAGCCTTCCAAGCTGAGGGTCGCGGGTTCGAGTCCCGTTTCCCGCTCCATTTTATTTCTGCTGGAAAAAGAGAGGCTGCAAGCCCACATAGCTCAGGCGGTAGAGCGCATCCTTGGTAAGGATGAGGTCACCAGTTCAAGTCTGGTTGTGGGCTCCATTCCATTTTTCGAGCAGAAGGTGTTGACCGATTCAATTTAGTGGATTGTGTTCGCGTCATTCGTGGTTGCGGTAAGCTTGAGTTTTTTTCTATTAAAACAAGGTGTCTAGAAAACTAAGGGAGGATTTACAATGGCGAAGGCGAAATTTGAGCGGTTAAAGCCGCATGTCAACGTAGGAACGATTGGTCACGTCGACCACGGCAAGACGACCCTGACTGCAGCGATTACCAAGGTGCTGGCGGAGAA
>SLDV01000047.1 GCA_007125165.1 Geobacteraceae bacterium
CTCATCCGATTAAGCAGGTAACTGCGGTTGTAATGATAACGATCGTCCGTCGGCAGTTGTTGAGTCACGCCCAGAGCCTGCCCGCGCGGGATGATGGTGATCTTGTGGATAGGATCGGTATGGGGCAGGGCCTTGGCTACCAGTGCGTGTCCGGCCTCATGGACGGCGGTGATATGACGCTCCAGATCGGACATGAACAGTTTGCGCTCCAGCCCCATCAATTGACGATCCTTGGCTTGTTCCAGATGAGTCATTCTGACGACATCGTCATCATTACGTGCGGCAATCAGGGCGGCTTCGTTGACCAGACTGCGCAGGTCCGCCCCCACCATCCCCGGAGTGCCCTTGGCGATAATCTCCAGATCAACATCGTCGGCCAGCGGCACCTTGCGGGTATGCACCTTGAGAATCTCGACCCGATCGCGCCAGTCAGGGCGACCAATCACCACCTGACGGTCAAAGCGACCGGGACGCAAGAGGGCGGTATCCAAAACATCTGGTCGATTGGTAGCAGCCAGGACAATGACCTCGTCGTGGGGGTCAAAGCCATCGAGTTCCGACAGCAGTTGATTAAGAGTCTGTTCCCTTTCGTCATGCCCACCGCCGAGGCCGGTTCCCCGTGCCCGACCGACAGCGTCCAGTTCGTCGACAAAAATGATGCTCGGCGCATTTTTCTTTGCCGTGTTGAACAGGTCGCGCACGCGGCTGGCGCCGACACCGACGAACATCTCGATAAACTGGGATGCCGAGATGCTGTAAAAGGGGACTTCCGCTTCACCGGCGACGGCCTTGGCCATCAGGGTTTTGCCGGTTCCCGGTGGTCCGGTCAAAAGAACTCCGCGCGGTACCTGGCCACCGAGGCGCGAGAATTTTTCCGGATGACGCAGGTAAATGATGATTTCCTGGAGTTCCTGTTTGGCTTCAGCCTGACCGGCAACATTGGCAAAGGTGATGGGTGATTTCTGGCGGGTGTAGAGCTTGGCCCCGGATTCTCCCATCTTGTTCATCAGTCCTCCCGTCAGCCCCCCCTGCTTGCGGGCTCGGTTCAGAATAAACAACCAGATACCGATGATAAGCAGCCATGGCAACAGGCTGACCAGCCAGTAGGGAGGGTCTTCGGTTTTTTCTGCCCTGAAGGCCACCGCATACTCTTCCAGCAGGGGCAGCAACTCGGTATCGGCGACCGGTGGAAGGATGGTCTCAAAGCGCTCAAATACCTCAATGTTTCTACTTGACGGGTTGAGCAACTGTTCCGGCGCCAGGGCAACCGGGGCGTAAAAACGCCCTGACAACAGCTCCCCCTGCAGCACCACCTCGGCAACCTGGTCGTCCTTTAGTAACTGCTTGAACAGGCTGTAGCCGATTCCTGCCGTCTGAGTCTCAGGGCGAGGCGTGACCATGATAGCGTAAATACCGTTGATAAATAACAACAGCACTACCAGCAGCAGAAGTCGGTTCCAGGGATTGTTCATATATATGATCCCTCACGGTCCGATGGTGTGAAATGAGCCTGGTCGCAACGATGTCCTGTTTACTGAAGTATATCGAAGAAATAGCCGAAAGCGATCAATGTTGGATAAAGCATATACACGAAAAGATGACTCGGCGGTTGCGGTCCTATCGCTGGATGTTGGCAATTGTCATTGCGCATCTTTATAAAGTCGTTTTTATGTTCATTGGGTTATGTTGAAAAAAAACTTAATTGCTTGAAATATCGCAATAATAAGCTAGAGTTTGAACAGGTGTTTCTGTTGCCGGGGGGTGGGCTATGACAGGTCAGAATAAGTTCAAAAAAAACGATATGTTATCCAGGTCGCAAACATCTCATTGACGTGTTGCGGCCTTTTTTGTGCCAATACTGCCACCTGGCACAATTGCTTGTCGGATTGTTAATTTGTTGATGGAGGCTGCCATGAGGAGACTGCTGCAAACGGTACTGGTGTGTATTTTTACGGGAATTCTATCTGCCTGTCTCACCCCGGCGCCGAGCGCCCGGGTACAATCAGCCGGCGGGCCCGACATGGCCACGGCCAGGTCAGAGGCCTATCACGGGCCCAAAGCGGCCATAGCGGTTGCCGATTTTGAGGACAAGACCGTCGGATCGCAACAATATCGCCCAGCCTATGGTCGTGGTATGGCCGATATGCTGGTCACGTCACTGTTCAACACCAATCGCTTTATTGTCCTCGAACGGGAAAAATTGCAGGCTGTCATCCACGAGCAGGATATGGGAACCACCGGGCGCTTTCGTCAGGATACCGTGGCCCCCATTGGTGAGCTCGAAGGAGCGCAACTACTGGTTATTGCCGCCGTAACCGGCTTCGATCCGGGCACCGCCGGTACCAGTGCCAGTGCCCGTCAGCGTGGTGGACTGCTGGGTCTGGGCAGCGATACCGTACTCGGTTCCTTAAGTGGTGGTTATCGTCAGGCCCACCTGGCCCTTGACCTGCGCATTGTCGATACCGCGACGGGGCGGATTCTTGCCGCCACCAGTGTTGAAGGCAAAGCCCACAGCTTTGATCTGGGAACATCCATGCTGGGCACTCGCGCTGCCGGTGAATTGAGCACTTTCGCCCGCACCCCCATGGAGCAGGCGATGCGCAGGGCGATCGACGCGGCTGTAGACTTTGTTGCCAACCAGACTCCCCCTCATTTCTATCGTCACTGATATGTTATGCCGCGGACAATGGCAGTCCATGCTCCTGTCAGGGGCAACTGTGGTAGTGCCGGAATCAAGATGGGGAGGGTGTCATGATGGTAATTAATCTTGCTAAAGAGATTTTCGCGGTTGCTGCAACACACAGATGGGCGGCCGCCGGCCTGGTATTGATCCTCATGGTGTTCTGGACTTCGCCCCTGTTGGCGGTGGGTGCGCCGCTGAAGTTTTCAGCTTCCCATTGGCTTAAGAACATACCCGCACCACCAACGGGTGTTCATGTTGCCGAAGCGATTTGTCCCGATGTGCGTGCCATGCCGATGCGCATCGGTGCGGCCGAGGCAGAGGCAAACGAGTTGGTTGGTGACGGCGCGCCAGCGATGGAGGCAATGGTCGTTGATATGATGCGCGGTGGCTACGCTTCCATGCGCGAGATGACAATCCTGCGTGAATTGGCTGATTTGGAGAGAGAGCGACACGCCGGCAGTCGGGGTTTTCAGCCCGAGCGGCAGTTTCGGGCCAAAAACACACTGGAAGAGCTGCGCCGAGAATTGGACCAGGCGCTCAGAAGGGTTGGTGACGGTTTGCCGGCCTGTGCAAGCGGAGATGAAAAGCGTGGCTTAGTTGTCGATGCTGCCTGCCTCGAAGCAAATCGGCGTACCGTCGAAGAGCGCACCGTCAGAGCCTACAACAGTTATCTGCATCAGGTGCAGGAGCCCCTCTCGGTTTTGCGCAAAGAGGTTTTGCAGCACATCGGCACGGAAGATTCCATCCGGCAGATAGAATCTCAGACCGAATCTGCGTTGGTTCATAATTACCTCTTAAGTATACGCGCCGGTCTTCTGTACGTCGTGCGTGACTATGCCGGGGAACGGAGCAACACCTGCATTTATCCCGATTGGCAGCAAAAGGAGGCCCAGCGATGAGACCACGCAGCAGTTGCATTCTTGTCCTGATGTTGATCCTCCTGGTTGCCGGCTGGTCTGTTGCCGGAGCAGAGCGGATCAAGCCGCCCCAAGAGCGATCAACAACCTGGGGTACTTCCTCCTTCGGTACAGATGATCCCAGACGCTACGAACCGGTGGATATCTACCCCCGTTATCGGTATCCGTTTCCACTGCGCTACTATCCGCCCCCATATTATTACTACCCCTATTATGAGCGGGAAAAACGCTGGTACGAAGGCGACCTGCCCATACCCGCCGGGCGGGTGATGCTGCTGGTTGATCCGGTCCAGGCGCAGGTTTATATCAACGGTTATCCGCTGCAACGTCAGGCCGATCTGACCTATGAGGCCGGTTTGCTCGAGGGGGAGCATCGCATCGAAGTGATGGCCCAGGGGTATGTCACTTACCGTCGAACCGTTGATATCTACGGCGGAGATATGTTCCGCCTGACCATCCGTTTGGATAAAGAGGAGACGGATTAGCACTGAGCCCTTGTTCTGAGGGAGAAGGTGGCAAAAAAGCGGATGGGAGGGCTTTGGATGATCAAAATCTCCCCCTCACCCTGACCCTCTCCCTCGAGGGAGAGGGGATAAGATTGCATCTGCGGAAACTTGGTTCACATCAGGAAGAGGAATCGTTGTGCGATTTCATCCATCGAAAAGAGGAGGCAGCACTATGAAAACACTGTGGGTCGGTATCGGGACGGTATTGGCAGTCTTGTTATTCTCCGGGTCCGTGTGTGCGCAGCTCAAAGGGGCACCGGTTCCTTTTGCCGCAGACTGGGCAAATTACGAAAACGGTGAGCGCCAGGAAGGTGGTAAGTACTATGCCTCGTCCGAGGGCCTTCGTCTGGAGGGGGTCGCCGGTGGTGAGCCGTTTGCGATGATATACAACTTTCAACGCATGGTCGCCTGGAACCTGATCGAATCGGAGCGCATGTATATCGAGACCGCCATCGACTCCGATGATCTGGGCATGGACGATCTCGGCCAGTTCGGCAGCCCCTGCCCCCCTGATGCCCGGGCAACGCGCAGCGGCAGTGATACCGTCGCCGGCCGCAGAACCGAAAGGTGGACCTGCGTTTCTCCCGATCATGGCACCATGACCGTGTGGTATGACACCCGACTTCAGGCGGTTATACGCAGTGAAGACGAGGATGGCCGTTTTGAGTTGAGCAACATCAGGGAAGGCCGCCAGCCCGCCAGCCTGTTTGTGCCGCCGCCGGGGTACAGCAAAATGGAGATTCCCGGCTTTGGCATGCCTGGTGGCGGTGCCTCGGGGGCACAGCAGCAGGGCTCCATGGAAGAGATGATGCGCGGCATGATGCAGGAAATGGAGGCCGAAGATGCTAAAGGTCGGCAACAGGGCCGATCCGATGAGGCACCCGAGGGGATGATGGAAA
>SLDV01000148.1 GCA_007125165.1 Geobacteraceae bacterium
CACGGAAATCACTGAAAAACCGAACAAAACCTTGAAGAGGCACAACCTGGTTTTTTGGTGAATGACTGTTTTTCTAACATGAAGCTTTTCTTCCGTGTTTTTCCGTGTTTTCCGTGGACACTATTGTGGCTGCCAGCGCAAGCGTGGTTTGCGGGCGGCGGTGGCTTCGTCGAGGCGGCGCCGGCGGGCGCGGGTTGGTGCCTGTTTGAGTTTGTCCGGATCATGCTGGGCTTCAGCGGCAATGGCGAGCATCGCGTCACAGAAATCATCAATCATCTGTTTGCTTTCCGTCTCCGTTGGTTCGACCATCAGGGCCCCGGCGACCACCAGGGGAAAATAGATGGTCGGTGGATGAAAGCCGTAATCGATCAGGCGCTTGGCGACATCGAGGGTACGGCAGCCGCCCCCCAGATTCTCTTCGGAAAATACCACCTCATGCAGTGAGCGCTCTTTATAGGGCAAAGCGTACACCCCTTCGAGTCGGGCGCGGATATAATTCGCGTTCAGTACCGCCAACTCCGTGGCCTTTTTCAATCCCTCACCACCCATGGCCAGAATATAGCTGTAGGCGCGCACCAGAATACCGAAATGACCGTAGAATGACTTGACCCGCCCGATCGACTGCGGGCGTTCATACTCAAAATGGTAGCTGTCCCCTTCCTTGGTAATCACCGGTAGCGGCAAAAACGGGATCAGTTTCTCGGCAACACCAACCGGGCCGGCGCCGGGTCCACCGCCACCATGGGGAGTGGAAAAGGTTTTGTGCAGGTTGAAATGCATGACATCGATACCCAGATCTCCGGGGCGGCTGATCCCCATCAGGGCATTGAGGTTGGCCCCGTCACAATAGACCAGCCCCCCATGCTCATGAACCAGCTCACAAATGGCCCGGATATCTGCTTCGAACAGCCCCAGGGTGTTGGGGTTGGTGATCATCAGCGCGGCCACCTCGTCAGACATGACGGCGGCGACAGCCTCCCGGCTGAGGATGCCGGTGGATGTTACCGGCACGACCTCGTAACCGCAGAGAGCTGCCGTGGCGGGGTTGGTGCCGTGGGCGGTGTCGGGAATGATGACCTTGGTGCGCTTGCTGCCACGCGCCTCATGCCAGGCGCGGATCATCAGCATGCCGGCCAGTTCCCCTTGTGCTCCGGCCGCCGGTTGCAGACAGATAGCCGGGAAACCGGAGACTTCAGCCAACGCTTGTTCGAGCCGATACATCAGCTCCAACGCCCCCTGATTGAGAGCCTCCGGCGTCTGGGGGTGAATCTCGGCGAAGCCGGGCAGGCGTGCCGCGACCTCGTTGACCTTGGGATTGTACTTCATGGTACAGCTGCCTAATGGATAGAAGCCGCTATCGACGCCGTAATTCCAGGTTGACAGGCGCGTATAATGGCGGATCACATCAACTTCCGACAGTTCGGGAAAGTCAGTGATCTCATCACGCAGCAGTTCGATGTCGGGCAGTGCCGGCGGCACATCAGCATCAGGCAGGCTGTAGCCGATGCGTCCCGGCTGGGACTGCTCGAACAGCAGGGGCTCGTCAAGAATCAGACCACGGGCATCGGTTGATATCATCGTTTTCCTCCTGCCAGAGCGGTTACCAGTTGTTCCATCTGTTGTCTGCTGTTCTGTTCAGTTGTACAGATCAGCAGGCCGGACTCCATGCCGGGGTAATCGCGGCCGATGGCCACGCCGCCAAGGATCTTCTGTTGTTCCAGGCGTTTTTTGAGATCAGCAACCGGCTCCGGGCAGGTGACGACAAACTCATTGAACACCGGCGCGTCAAAAGGCAGGGAAAAACCATCAAGGTTCGCGATCTGTTCACGCAGCCAGTTGCTGCGGGCATAATTAATTTCAGCCAGCTTGCGCAGGCCCTGTTTGCCGTGCAGCGCCAGATAGATAGAGACCATCAGGGCGCACATCCCCTGATTGGAGCAGATGTTTGAAGTGGCCTTTTCGCGGCGGATATGTTGCTCGCGGGTAGCCAGGGTCAAGACAAAGCTGCGCTTGCCGTCGAGATCAACGGTCTCTCCGACCAGGCGTCCGGGGAGCAGGCGCATGTCC
This sequence comes from Geobacteraceae bacterium, assembly GCA_007125165.1. GTDB lineage: Bacteria > Desulfobacterota > Desulfuromonadia > Desulfuromonadales > Geopsychrobacteraceae > Pelovirga. Next base: position 2,068 of record SLDV01000148.1, read on the forward strand.
TTGTTGCGTACGGCAAAAAATCCGATCCCCGGGCCGCCGTAGGACAAGGGGAGTCCAAAGCTCTGCCCCTCACCGACCACAATGTCGGCACCCAGTTTACCGGGAGATTTGTACAGAGCCAGGGCCAACGGTTCGGCGACGGCGGTAATCAGCCGGGCGTCAACACCATGCACGCCGGCGGCCAGGGCCGAGAGATCTTCCATGCAGCCGAAATAATTGGGATAGCCAACAACCAGGGCGGCGACCCGTTCGTCGAGCAGTGGTTTGACCTGTTCGAGCGAAGTCACGCCGTTGCTGGTTTCGATGGTGATCAGCTCGATGTCGAGATAGCGACAGTAGGTGGCGATGGTCTGGCGGTAATGGGGGTGGAGAGCGGCGGATATCAGTACGCGACCACGCTTTTTTGCCGCCCTGACCGCCAGCAGCACCGCTTCAGCACAGGCCGAAGCACCGTCGTACATGGAGGCGTTGGCCATATCCATCCCGGTCAGCTGGCAGATCATGGTCTGGAATTCAAAGATCCCCTGCAGGGTTCCCTGGCTGATTTCCGGCTGGTACGGGGTGTAGGCCGTGTAAAACTCGCTGCGACTGACCAGATGGTCGACCACCGCCGGGATAAAATGATTGTAGGCGCCACCGCCGAGAAAGGATGTCCAGTCGGAAACTTGGGCATTTTTTGCCGCCAGCAGGCGTAACTGTTTGAGGATATCGGTTTCCGCCAATCCCGGCGGCAGATCGATAGGGCGGGTCAGTCGACAGTCAGCCGGGATACCGGAAAAAAGGGCATCCGTAGCGGCGACGCCAATGGTGGTGAGCATCTGCTTTATATCAGCGTCGGTATGGGGCAGATAGCGCATGACATTCCTTTCAAGGTAAAACGGCTTTCAAGTCCAGGGAAAACACGAAAAGACACGGAAAATTCGAGGAATTATTATGAATCTATCTCTCTTTTTCGATTTTACTCGTGCATTCTGAGCTTTTTGGGAACAACGGCTTCTCACGGTATGATCGTCAAATCAGTCTTCTTTGATCAGCTCCTGATAGGCGTCGGCATCCAGCAGGTCATCAAGCTCTTGTGGATTACTCAGGCGGATCTTGATCATCCAACCGTCCTCATAGGGGAAGGTATTAAGCAACTCCGGGGCATCAGGCAGGTCCTCGTTGATTTCCATGACCTCGCCACTTAAGGGGGAATAAACATCGGAAACCGCCTTGACCGACTCGACCACCCCAAAGGGCTTGCCGGCCTCGAGTTCGTCACCAACTTCCGGCAGTTCGACGAAGACGATGTCTCCTAGCTGGCTCTGGGCAAAATCACTGATGCCGATTGTGGCGATGTCCGCTTCAATAGCAATCCATTCATGTTCTTCGGTGTATTTCAATTCATCGGGAAAATCCATTATCTCCTCCTTGGGTGAAATCAGTCCCTGGCGGGATACCTGATGTTAATATTGACAGCCCTTGATAAGATTACCACTGAGTCACTGAGGGCACTGAAAAATTCATAAAAACCAAGTTTTCTCCGTGTTCTCTGTGACTCTAGAGAGCGAAGAGAACGGGTGGTGAAAAGATTTTCTCTTTACTGAAGCCAAGTGCATAACCCGTTTACACAAAAGGCAAGGCGACCTTTTCAGCATCCTTGGGGCTCTGGCGAATCTCAATCTGCCATGATTGTCCGCCAACTATCATCTTGCGGTCGACCAGGGCGAGGGCTATCCCCTGTTTTAAGGTCGGCGAACTTGTACCGCTGGTGACAAATCCAACCTCGCGGCCGTCGCACAACACCGGATACCCCTGGCGTGGTACGCCGGGAACCGTCAGTTTAAGGCCGATCAGTTGGCGCGGGATCCCCAGTTCGCGGGCTTTGAGCAGTGCCGCGCGGCCGACAAAGTCTCCCTTGTCAAGCTTGGTGATCCACCCGAGGCGCGCTTCGAGCGGCAGGATATCTGCTGAAATTTCATGGCCGTACAGGGCATAACCTTTTTCCAGCCGCAAGGTGTCGCGGGCACCAAGACCACAGGGGATCAGTCCCAGAGGATATCCGGCCCGCATCAGGGCCTGCCACAGCGCTGCGGTAGTATCTGCCGGGCAAAACAACTCAAAGCCGTCTTCGCCGGTATAGCCGGTTCGGGAAATCAGCAGGTCGATGTCGGCAACCGTCTCCGCACTAAAACGGTAATAGGTCAACTCATTGAGGTTGACGGAAGTCAGTAACGTGAGAAGAGATTGGGCTAGTGGCCCCTGTAAGGCCAGCAGTCCATAGTCGTCGCTGCAGTCGGATATGTTCAGGTCTGTGTAGTTGCCCGAAGAGGCCAGGGATTGCAGCCATGCCAGATCTTTGCTTATGTTGGCAGCGTTGACACAGAGCATAAAATGCTCTGAAGAGAAGCGATAGAGGGTCAGATCATCGACCACGCCACCATGCTCATAGCACAGGGCGGTGTATTGAACCTGTCCGTCGATAAGGCTGGTCAGGTCGTTGGTGGTGGCATACTGAAGAAATTCCTGGGCGCTGCTGCCGCTGACTTCAATCTCCCCCATGTGCGATACGTCAAACAACCCTGCTGTGGTTCTGACGGTCTGGTGTTCGGCGATCACACCGCTGTACTGCACCGGCATCTCCCAGCCGCCAAAATCGACCATCCGTGCTTTGAGTTGCCGGTGCACAGCATTCAAGGGAGTTTTTTTCATCCATATCCTCCTGAAGTCGACCACGGATTCCTCAACATACGACCTGACAGCAAAGGTGCTGTCAAGATGCCAATCCTGCTGGCGTCGCAAAAACTCACCAACTGCTGCGTTGCTGCCATTGTTTCACTGCTTCGACGTACGTAAGTACGCCTCCTTGCTCAACAATGACGTGCCTTGCATTTGGCGCTTTTCGCTTATCCATCTA
>SLDV01000169.1 GCA_007125165.1 Geobacteraceae bacterium
ATTCAATTGATGTCAATACAGGTTTTCAAAATTTTGATTATCTTCCTGCACGTCGCGTCTTCAAACCATGCTTTGCGCAGAGCCCGTACCGGGGCGCTGAGAAGGATAAGGGGAGAATGTAGAATACCTTCACTGTTTCAGCCTGTTAACTTTAGTTCTGAATTCTGTTTTTGCCGCGAATTGTTCCAACATCAGAATGTCATGCGCGCCCCGAGGTAAAAACCGCGTCCATGGATAGCACCGGTTCCCGTCGCATCACCACTGTCGAGTCCGGTCTGCATGTTGCCGTTGAAGATATTGAGAACTTCGAGGATCAGGGTCAAGTGGTAGTGATCGGTTTTGATTGCGTCGAACTCAGCGGTAATATCGGTTGTTGAGCCACCGGATATCTTGCCGGACTTGTAGGCGTTGGAATATCCGCCATCGGGGCTTATCCAGAAACTACTGGCGCGTCCCGTAATCGTACCATAAGGGGTTTCATCAGTATTGTCTGAAACTAAACCTTTTGAAGAGCCACGCCAACGCGTGACTGTATACAAACGTAAATGATCATTTAAAAACCTGCTGCTTGTGCTTAAAGCCAGCACCCAGGGGGAATTGTAATTCTCGGCAGGCAGATCAGCCCTCGACATGTACTCCCCATTAAAAAAAACCATGTCATAGTTGTAATCATAACCACGAAGGTTACGAGTTGATCGTATATCTGAATAATAATAACCGTTAAACGTATTGGTTTTTGACTTTGTTGCACTAAGTAATATTCGGTGAGAACCTAAATTTTCCAACCTGAAATCACGTTGAATTGTAAAACTTATCTCGCGGTATTCGCTCTTGCCGTCATTGGTTAAAAAGTAGGAACTACCGTCGTCAGTTTTACTGATCAACTGTTTTTTATGTTTGCGTTGTAAAGCTGAAAAACCATAATTAAAACCAAAAACGAGCCCCGATATCCCTCCTGAGATCTCATCAGAATATGGGGTAGATAGCCCGTCACTGCTATAGTTTCTAGTAGTGCCGACACTCGGATCACGGGGAATTTCGCTCCCATCGGGTTGAATATCAAATATTTGCGTATTAATAGGACGATGGCGGCGGAAAGCATAAGCGCTCAAATGCTGCCCATAGTAGCGATTAGCACCCACTCCTATACGCAGCATACTGTTGCCGAACAGGTCATACTCAGACTTGAAGCGCGGTGCGATATCAGTGTTGCCGGAAAAACGGTCATAATCAACGCGTAGTCCGGGCCATACCTGCAGCCTGTGCCAGAGTACTTCGAATTGCCCGTACCCTCCGAGATTACTATTGTGCTTCGATTGTGAAATCTCATCATAGGCTTGAATCGTTCTTCTGGTTCTGGCAGCCGTCACAGAATGCAGCTCTATCCCCTCATTCCACATGTCAATATGCTTATATTCATACTCAACCCCCACAGCGTAATTCACGTAACCATTTTCACCATAATGGTCATTCGAAACAAAACTTAAGGATGCGCCGGCTTCACGCGTTCTGTTTTCAGTATCACCAAGCCCGCCATACTGGTCGTCAGGGCCTGAATAGCGGAAATTGGTTTTGCTGTCACGACTGAAGCCATGTTGTGCCAAAAAAACTTTACTTGTCAGCAGACCGGCACCAAGGGAATAATCAACCTGTGTAGCAAAGCGCCACGAATGATTCTCTATGTACCATTCGCTGTCACGAAAGGCATAATCCCAGCGCAGTGCCCTGTAAGGTGCATAAGTCAGGTCAAGGTTGATATTCAGCTCATTGTGAGGACGCAGATTTAACCGCGTAAAATAATTTTCATTGGTGCGCTTTTGACTGTCCTTGAATTCGGTTCCGTCAGACGTGATACGTGTCAGTTGGATGGATGAACGATGGCGTGAATAGGACAGCAGCAGTGATATCTGATCATTGATGGGACCTTCGGCGCTTAATCCTGTCCGATAGGTTGTAAACCGAGGCTGATTATTATGTTTGCGTGAATCCTCATCGACATCCCGCATGTCAAACAAACTATCTTCAGTATAACGTCCGGACACAGAGAACCGCCAGCGATCGGTGGCCGGATCACGCAGCCTCGCATCAACCACACCGCCGACAAAACCCCCATACTGGGCCGGCACATTACTGGAATGGACATGAACCGATTCAATCAAAGACGTATCGTAAAAAACCGTGGAATCACCGCCACCTACGGTTAAATTAACTGCCGACCTCACATCATCCAACCCCGACGGATTCAGGGTGTTGGTCACACTCATCCCGTCGATCATGAAATTGTTTTCGTAAGGTTTGGCCCCGGAGATGGATATGCGGGGTGGGGCGATTTCACCGACAGTGAGGCTCGACTGGCGCTCATAATCGTACTGAATCTGCGACATGCCTTTCAGGGCTTCGGTGATGGAGCCGGTAGCGGAGGGCATCATCTCAAGCTCAGTGCCGCCAATGGTCGATTCACCGGATTCGATGGCAGTAGCCCGAACCACGACCGGACTTAAGGTGTGCACCTCAGGTCCAGCAACATCCTCCTGTTTTTCAACAGCAGTCGGTTCGTGGGTCTGTGCCACAACCGGGGCGCAGGGAAAAAGCAGAAGTAATAGAAACAAAAATCTCAAGATACACCCTGTTTTTCTGATTACTTTTCATAGCCCCCTGCCCTGACTGTTTGGTTGAACTTCAGATGGTCAATCGATTCAGGACGTCTGTACTGCCGATGTCTCTGATAAGAACTTTTTTATGTCGTGAACTTGTCCCTGCAATGACATCAATGCTCCCCGCGGGTACCCGCAGCAATTTCGCCAGATACTCACAGCAGCACCTGTTGGCGGCGCCGTCTACCGGCGGAGCTGTCAGCTTAAGCTTAAGCTCACCGTTGTGAGAGCCTGCCAGCTGATTTCGGGATGAGCGGGGCAGCACCTTGAGGTGCAGGATCACGCCATCAGGAACCTGGACGAGATAGTCAGCCATCAGTCCAGCAGGTCATCGTCTGAAATGTCATCAGCAAACAGTGCCTGTACCTTTGCCGAATGATTGTCCATATCAATCTGCAGGGTGTCCATATCCATATCAAGCAGTTGGGTATGGTTCTCAATAAGGGCGCGCAGACTGTTTTTAAATGAATGCCTGATACGCTTTATTTCCTGGATTTCACTGACCAACTGGATGCGCCGCTCATTGGCATCACGCAGTATCCGCTCCCCTTCGATATGCGCTTCGGCGATAACAATTTCAGCATCTCTGCGCGCCTGGTCCTTTAACTCATCGGTCATTTTCTGGGCCGTTACCAACGTTTGCTGAAGCAGTTTTTCACGCTCACGCATCTGTTCCAGCGATGTTCTGGTTCTGGCGAGGGATTCCTTGAGTTCGTTGTTCCGACGATGCAACTGTTCAAGTTCGTCGGCAAGCAGCTCAAGAAACTGGTCGACGGCCGTGGTGTCATAACCGAACAGGCGGCTTTTGAACTGATGCTGCTGAATCTCTATGGGCGTTATACGCATGAATAAACCTGGGGTTTGCGGTTAATCATTCAGGCTGCCAGACGGTATAAAAAACCGACCACCAGTTGCTGCACAACTGACAGAAGCACCAACAAGGCAATAGGAGACAAGTCAAGTCCTCCAACCTGCAAAAACGGCATCACCCGTCTGAGGCGGTAAAGGGCGGGATCGGTCAGGTTATGAAGAAAGCGGACGATCGGATTATAGGGGTCTGGGCTGACCCAGGAAATAAGGGCCCTGGCTATCACAATAAAAATGTATACCGTAAAAACAAGCTCGACCACGCGAGCCAGAGCAATGATAATAGAACCCATGTAACACCTCACTAAAAAGAGTACAACGATTGACGGGATTTATACCCAAAACAACGTCACAGTGTCAATAAATCCCCGAAAGACCGGGGAATTCAACCTTTGACAGGAGCAGCAAAAATGGTTAGATTGCTTTCTTTGCAGTCAGTTGCGGCATAAAATGCTGTTTTTTTTTCGGAGTCGATCATTATGGTTCAAACAAACAATCTCAATGTCCTGGATGTCACACCCATCATTGCACCTGCCGAACTTAAGCAGGTGTTTCCGCTCCCCCTTGAAGGTGCCAATTTTGTCAATAACAGCCGTAACACCATCAAGGAGATTCTGCGTGGCGAAGACAAGCGACTGATGGTGGTGGTTGGTCCCTGCTCCATTCACGACAGTGCCATGGCCCTTGACTATGCCGGCCGATTATCAAAGCTGGCAGCCGAACTGAGTGATCAGATGTTTATCATCATGCGGGTGTATTTTGAAAAACCACGCACCACTATTGGCTGGAAGGGGTTGATCAATGACCCCGACATGAACGGCAGCCACCAGATATCAAAAGGACTGGGTATCGCCCGCCAACTGTTCTGCGCCATGACCGCCATGAAACTACCGATCGCCAGTGAAATGCTCGACCCGATCACGCCGCAGTACCTTTCCGACATGATCAGTTGGGGGGCCATTGGTGCGCGCACCACGGAATCACAAACTCATCGCGAAATGGCCAGCGGCCTGTCTTTTCCGGTCGGCTTCAAGAATGGCACCGACGGTACCCTGACCATTGCTGCCGATGCAATGGCGGCCGCCAAGCACCCGCACAGCTTCCTTGGAATCAACCGGGAAGGGCGCTCATCCATCGTCCAGACCAGCGGCAACCCGAATGTTCACATTGTTCTGCGCGGTGGGAATGAGCGCCCAAACTACTATCCTGAAGACATAGAACAAACCACGGCTCTGCTGGCTGAAAAAAACCTGTCGACTGCGGTTATGGTAGACTGCAGCCATGCTAATTCATTTAAAGATCATGAGCGGCAGAAGGACGTTCTGAACAACGTCGTCGACCAGTTGTTAGCGCGCCCCGGTTCTATCACCGGCGTTATGATTGAAAGCAACATCAATGCCGGTAACCAGGCCCTACCTGCCGACCCGCGCGATCTTAAATACGGCGTTTCGATTACTGATAAATGTGTCGACTGGGAGACAACCGTTGCCATGCTCACCGGCGCCTACAACACATTAAAGGCACGGCAGCTCTAAAGTAAAACAAACGATGGGCGATGCTCATCCTGTCACCTGCAACAAATTAAAAGCGCGGCACCATTTAAAGATCGTTCAACAAGCGATAAATCAGTTGTTGCAATTCCCAGATCGCAGCTGCAACTTCAGCACGATCATCCTGTTCCAGTTGGACGCGAGCACGATCGAGATCACCATGGGCTTTAAGCAGAATCGGCGATAGCTTGGCATCCAGTTGATTACGGGGAATTTCACCTACCGCTTCGACCAGTTCCATCATCTCTTCTGCTGCCCGATCAATGAAACAAAGTGGCCTGGTGGCTTCTTCCGGGAGCCGGTTATAAAATTCATCTGCCTGCCCCTCCAGGTGCTGGGCAATATCACGGTAACGTTCAGAAATCGTCATACATACATCCTTCGCATATCACCATCTACCTTCAGGGCGTTGATAAACCGTCGATCGCACGCATCATACGTGATGACGTATAAAAAAACCATGCCCGAAAAGTTCGGGCTCCACTGTTTCACCTTATTACTGTTGACTTGAATAAAACCAGTCTGGTAGTTTTATCGTTCACATAACGCTAGGGGAGTCATTGTTACTGAGAGTTCCGCCCGCCCGGAACGACCCTTGGAACCTGATCCGGTTGATACCGGCGTAGGGAAGCGGCGCAACAGCGAAATCTTTTCGTCAGCCGCCTTTCATGGTGGCTTTTTTTATGAACATCGAGCAGATACAGATTTTTCTCAATGAACGCACCCTGTCTGTCCATCAGGGTAGCCGCTTAGGGGAACTGCAGCAACAATATTGCCCGGACAGCGATCTGTTGATTGTCAATGGATACCCCTGCACTGAGGACAGAATACTCGCGGATCAGGACCATATTGTCATGATCCACCGCGGCGTCGCCCCGAACCCGGAGGAACTTGAAGCCCTGATCATGTCCAGGCACACTCCCGGTGTGCATGCAAAAGTTAAAAAAGCACGTGTCGGCATCGCCGGTGCCGGTGGCCTGGGGTCGACGATTGCGATTGCTTTGGCCCGAACAGGCGTCGGTTATATCAGAATTGTTGATTTTGATCTGGTCGAGCCTTCGAACCTCAATCGCCAGCAGTATTTCATTGATCAGATCGGCATGCCCAAAGTTGAGGCATTACGTGACAACCTGCAGCGCATTAACCCTCTGGTCGAATTAGATATCCACTATGGCAGAGTCTCCGCGGATAATCTCAAAGAGCTCTTTGGAGACATTGATATTCTGGTTGAGGCCTTTGATAGAGCCGACCAGAAGGCCATGCTGGCCAATGGCTTTTTACGGCAATGTCCCGGAAAATACCTGATTGCCGCTTCAGGGATGGCCGGATTCGAACCTTCAAACACCATAAAAACCCAGAAAATCAGCGAATTCTTCTATCTTTGTGGTGACCAGTCAACGGCGGCAGGCCCCGGATGCGGTCTGATGGCGCCTCGCGTCGGAATCGCCGCCCATCATCAGGCTAATGCAGTCTTAAGGCTGATTCTTGGAGAAGATCCTGCGGCATAGGAGCACCTAAAGCATGCATATCATTATCAACGACATCGAGAAAAATGTGCCTGAAAACGCAACAGTCCGTGAACTGTTCAGCCTGACCGACATCAACCCCGAACAGGTTGTGGTAGAACAGAACGGCACCATCATCTCACCGGAACACTATGACAAGGTTCAACTGAGGAATGGTGACGTTATTGAATTGATTCAATTCGTCGGGGGCGGATAATGCTTTGTGTTGCTCCACCAATAAACTGCCCCGCCAAAAGCAGCGGGATATTGGAATTCAGAAGACAGAATTCTGTTACCTATCACACCCAGCGAGGTTTTAAGTTTTATGGATCTACTACAGATCGCGAATCGCACCTTTCGCTCACGCCTGATGGTTGGTACCGGCAAGTTTTCATCGCACCAGGCGATGCTTGATGCCATGGAGCATTCCGAATGTGAGATTGTTACCGTCGCCCTGCGCCGGGTCGACATAAACAATCCAAAGGACAGTCTGCTGGCTCACATTGACCAGGAGCGCTACCTGCTGCTACCCAATACCAGTGGCGCCCGTACCGCCGAGGAAGCGATCCGGCTGGCGCGCATTGCCAGGGCGGCGGGATGTGAACCCTGGGTCAAGCTTGAGGTGACTCCAGATCCTTACTACCTGCTTCCTGATCCGGTTGAAACCTTGAAGGCCACTGAAGTACTGGTCAAAGAGGGCTTTATTGTCCTCCCCTACATGCCGGCCGACCCGGTCCTGGCCAAACGGCTGGAAGAAGCCGGCGCTGCCACAGTCATGCCGCTGGGCGCCCCCATCGGTACCAATCGAGGCCTTCTGACCCGCGATCTCATAGCTATCATCATTGAACAGGCACAGGTTCCGGTAGTCGTCGATGCGGGCCTGGGCGCTCCCTCACACGCGGCTGAAGCCATGGAGATGGGCGCTGCTGCTGTGCTTGTTAACACCGCCCTGGCTGACACCTCTGATCCGGCGGCCATGGCTCGTGCTTTCCGCAAGGGGGTTGAGGCCGGGCGTGAAGCTTTTTGTGCCGGCATGGGGCCAAAACGCCAACAGGCCAGTGCTTCAAGCCCGCTGACCGGTTTTTTAAGGAATGAATCGTGAGCTTTTTAGACCAGATTAAAGACTATCCCCAGGCCGATGTGCTTGAAACTATTGTTAACAGCACAGCGGTCCAGATCGATCATATTTTGAATCAGCAACGCATCAGCGTCGATGACTTTGCCCGTCTGCTGAACCCGGATATGTCTGCAGAACAGCTCGAACGAATGGCCCTGAGAGCACAGCAGATCACCCGACAACGTTTTGGCCGGACTATTTTGCTCTACGCTCCTCTCTACCTCTCCAATGAATGTCTCAACGGCTGTCTTTACTGCGGTTTTAATGCCGAGAACGAGTTGCCGCGTAAAACCCTGAATTTCAAAGAGGTCGAGCGGGAAGCACGGCATCTGCACGATCAGGGTTTTCGCCACCTGCTGCTGCTCACTGGTGAAGCGCCACATTCTGCGAATGTCGATTATCTTGAACAGGCTGTCAAGATTGTCAAACCCTATTGCGGGTCGATCTCCATCGAAGTTTTTCCCATGTCGACAGATGACTATGAACGCATGGTCGCAGCAGGCGTTGATGGACTAACCCTGTATCAGGAGACCTACGACCGGCAGCTGTACAGCACGCTGCATCCTTATGGCCCCAAGAGTGATTATGAATACCGTCTGCTGGCCCCGGAACGTGCCGGTGAAGCGGGGATGCGGCGCATAGGAATCGGCTCACTACTGGGTCTGGGCAACTCCCTGAGTGACCTGTTCTATTCCGGCCTTCACGCCCGCTACCTGATGAAACGTTTCTGGAAAACCCTGGTGACCCTTTCTTTTCCGCGTCTGCGGCCGGCACCGGGAGGATTTACTCCGCAACATGTCGTCTCAGACCGCCAACTGACCCAGTTTATTTGTGCCTTAAGGCTGCTACTGCCTGATGCCGGTCTGGTTCTGTCAACCCGCGAAAGTGCGCCTCTGCGTGACAACCTTCTCCCTTTAGGCATTACCCAGATGAGTGCCGGATCCTGTACTGCTCCCGGCGGTTATGGTGAGCACAGTGATGAAGGAGGCCAGTTTCGTATCAATGATGATCGCAGCCCTGCTGAAATCGAACAACTTCTCAGAGCATCCGGCTATGATCCGGTCTGGAAAGATTGGGATACGGCCTTTCTGACATCGGTAGAGTGATCGCTCATGGTGAACACTCCATTGCCGCCACTTTACCTGATTACTGACCGTCGACTGGTGCCACCAGGTCAGGACTTTATTGAAACCCTTGAGTCCCTCATGTCATCCGGAGTACGCATGCTTCAGTTGCGTGAGAAAGACCTTCCGGCATGTCAATTATATGAGACAGGCAAAAAGCTGCGCGCTGTAACCCGTCGCCATGATTGCCTTTTGTTGATCAACGATCGGATCGATATCGCTCTGGCTATAGATGCTGACGGAGTTCATCTACGGAACAGTTCATTGCTACCCACTGTAGCACGGTCTCTACTGGGGAGTGACAAACTGATCGGTGTTTCAACCCACTCAAAAGAAGAACTGACCAAGGCGGCACAACAGGGTGCTGACTTTGCTACCTTTGGTCCGGTGTTCTTTACGCCGTCAAAGGCTCCCTATGGCTCGCCGAAAGGGCTTCCGGAGTTGCAGGAAATTTGCCGCACCTCCCCCATACCAATCTATGCACTGGGCGGCATAACAGTGACTAATACCCCGGCCACCATGACAACCGGGGTCCATGGCATTGCTGTGATTTCCAGTCTGATGGCCGCAAAGGACACAGACAAAGTTTGCCGGAAACTCATCGACGCTATCGGACGTTAACGTCAAGAACAAGGATCATCGAATCAATAAAAAAGGCTCCCGTTTCATACCGGAGCCTTTTTTTCAGACGTAACAAAGAGGCCGACACACCCCATAGAAGCTCGCGTGTCAAGGGTCAGGGAGATGCCAACTGTTCCAGGCGGCTGAGACGCAAGGCCCTACCATCCTCGGCCAGCGACCTTGGCAAGATCACGGTTACCCCGTAACTTTCTTCCAGCAAATCAAAGGCGGGTGACAGAAGCAGGTCATTAATTACGGCGCCCTTGATGCTCTTGTCATGAAGAATCTCAATAATGTCAGCGATATGCGCCATGCCGATCGTGAAGATCGCATGCTTGTTTTCCATATCCCCTCTCTGGTATTCAGTTTCAACCGCAAAGGGGATGTTCTGGAGCATAATCGCCGTGCGTTTTCTCTGGTAATCGTTCAATTCTTCGATAAACGCCTGGTTCACATCTTCGTTTCGATTTCCGAGTTTACGCACCAGATAGGACACCACCTGGTACAGTTCTTCATCTTCCACTTGTCCAAGACGAATGGGATAGTGAGACGATAGCAACGTGTCGGCACTGACGAAGCGTCTGGTATCCTGAAGCAGGCTCCTTAAATGATCACTATCCAGGCTGTCCGGAGCATCATTTGCGTAAGACCGGCCTTGCCCACTGTTTTGAACGATACCGTTCTGGAAAAACCCCTCCGGCAGCAACAACTCCACATTTTTCTGACGTATAAGCCATTCTCCGATGCGATAAATTTCCATCTGGGACTGCACCGTATCCTGGCCATTCTTGCCATTCACTCCGCTACGGTGAGACTGTCCGATAATGAAGATCTGGTTTTTTGCATCTTGATTTTTCTGATAAACGACACGCCCGTACTCATTCGGAAGTTCCTGGTTGATTGCGGAGTGCGGAGCTGAATCCAAACTAAAAGCCAAACTGACACCGGCAACCAGAAAACTGATCCCAAGAAGAACCTTCAGGAGAATATATTCGGGTGCAAAACGGGAATTCATCATAGCAAACCTTTGAGTGACCCCAAAAAAAAGGATTGCTAAAGAGAAGGGCATCTGGCAGTCCCGCTGTCGTGGGGGGATATCCCTGTAGACCGGTGACTTTGCGTATCCAACTTTCGGTGGATTTGCCTTTAGCAGATTTTTCGGGTAGCTAATTAAATATTTCTTTTAAATTTTCAACACAATTTTTAAAAAGCCTGTTTTTGCGTCATTATTTTATAAATTTGATCATAAACGGACTAGGCAGGCCATGTCAATAGCAGCGTTTTTTCTCATTAGTAAAACTTATTGAGCCTGACCTGGCGACAGATTACCTGATCCTTGCCGTGTCAGTCGCGCGCAGCTACGCCGCCGCATATGAAGACTTTGTCGTATATGACAACTTTCATGACAGAATTTTCTTCCACCTGTCCGTCAAATCTTTTTTTTACCGAGTATTATCAATAGGTTGCAAAACGCATGACCGGCCTGTTCTTTATGGCGCGCTTGTTGCAAAAAACCCTACTACAGCAGATCGTGCTGCTAGCACTGTGCAGTAAATTTAATAATAGGTAAGGATGAGGGAGGAGGATAATTACCTGTTCCGGGTCACTGGTTGCTTGCATCGAAAACTCTAGAAGGAGAAAAATATGAAAAAATTAAGTATTCTTACAACCATTCTGTTTGCGATTGGGCTTTATATAGTCCCTGCGACTTTCGCAACTGTCGGTACCACCGAAAAGAAAGACAGTCAAGCCGGTCAGAGTGATTATCAAAAGTCCCAACAGAGACCGGACCAGGGCCTACAGACCCAACAGGGTCAGCAAGCTCAGCAGCAGAGCCTTATGCTGGTCGATAATCTGTCCGGAACTGAAATCCAGAATCAGCAGGGCGAAAAAATAGGAACAATTGACAGCGTCTTGGTGGATGTGGAAAGTGGCCGAATTGGTTTTGTGACCATGACTAGCGGCGGCATCTTTGGCATTGGCGAAGACAAGTACATTGTTCCTTTCAATGCGCTTGAAAAAACTATGCCACAGGGCCAGGATACACGCGTGGGCGAGCGCCAAGAGCGTCAAGTCGTATTCACGCTCGATAAGCAGAAAGACCAACTCAGAGAGGTTCCTCAAGGTGATATCGAGGAGGTCTTGACCCAGCAGAACCAGAGCAGGGAAATCCATGAGCACTACGGTGTGTCCCCGTATTGGGAGCAAGATCAAAGCCAGCAGCAGCGCCGGGATGACACCCAGCGTCAGATGATGCCGGAAAGAAGCGAAAGAAGGTAGATGCTAAACAAGAAAAATCAGTAGAAATACTGACTTTCAGATTATTTCACAATAACTCGAATCAAACGATAGCAACCAGCACATAGCAAGCCTGAATGCAAGCCGACCGGGAACCCTCATCGTCCGATCGGCTTTTTTCATGTGCTGTACACAAGAATTGCGTTCTCTGGACAGTTTATCCATAAAAAAAAAGCACTCAACCGATAACGGCTAAGTGCTTAATTTTTATGGCGGGGCTGACGGGACTTGAAACCGCGATCCGGCGTGACAGGCCGTCAACTGAACAATTTATAAAATTTCTTAAAATGCATATATCTTAGTTTTATGGGGCCTCTCGCAGATCGTCCTATTTTTTTCAGGGAGCTCCTTATAAACTTTTCGATAAATCCTAGAAATCCTGCATTGCCAGAAACGCCTCTGCTCTGCTGACCGAAGGCATTTCATGTTTTTCAGCAGGCGGGAATCAGGATTCAGTGGTCTTGGTGTTTACCCAGTTCTCGATTTTGAGATCCGGTACCCTTTTGAATTCCTTCACATTGTTCGTCACTAGAACAGCATCCAAAGAGACAGCATGTGAAGCGATTAGTAAATCCATCGCCCCGATGATTCTTCCCTGTTGCTCCAGCAATGTCCGGATCGCCCCGTAGGCCTGCGTAGCTGATTCACCAAAGGGAAGAATCTCAAGGGGGATCAGAAACTCAGACAACGCCTCAGAGTTACGCTTCTTTGCTTGACTTTTGGCAACTCCATATTGAAGCTCAGCCAAGGTGATTGATGAAATTCCTATATCGCCCGGATGATATTGCTGGAAATGGTGCAGGACCTCCTCTGGTTTGCGTTTGATGATGTAGATACAGATGTTTGTGTCGAGCAGGATCATCAAAAATCCTCCCGATTTTCCATCTGGGGTTGTTGACGATCAGCCATAAAGTCAGGAGAAAACTTATCCAGGCTAGAAAACAAAGAGTCCCATGAGCCGGACATGGGGATCAACTGAACCACGTTGCCGGTCTGCTTAATGTAAACTTCCTCGCCGTCCAAACGAAACTCTTTTGGCAGTCTGACTGCTTGGCTTTTGCCATTTTTAAACAATTTAGCTGTTTTCATAGGCGCCTCCCATAAATATATATCCATAGTATATACTTTATGGAGAAAATGGCAAGTCTGTAGAGTGGGATTCCAGGAGAAACTTTAGAATTCAATGGCGCGAGAGAGACTGACGTAAGCCATTATTTCCAGACGTACTATATCGTTCTCAATAAAACAACCTTTGGATGTTTGATGAATTTTTTTTCTTTGTTCTCTCGCATTGTGGAGATGGTGCGAACTTGGCAGAAGCAGGTGATTCCTACAGACCCTGGCCTATAATAAACGCCCTCAGTCTGGTGACCGTGGGCGTTTAGCAACAATTGGCGCCTTGCGCAACAGTGGCGTTACACTGCAAGTTGACTCTCCATTGGTCAGCCAGATTTCACCATCCTGTATGGTGCACTGTAACTGCATGTTGCGCTGGACGAGGCCGGTTATTGCTTTGCAAGCCACTTCAGGCAGTTCGATAACGCTGAGATTGCCGAAGCGTTGCAACTTCTCCGCATTGCGTTGCCACCACAGATCAGCTCCACGACCGCCGTAGCTGTAGAGAATAACCTCTTTAGCCCGGCTGCAGGCTTTACGCAGGCGGCGGTCATCCGGCAATCCGACCTCGATCCACAGCTCGATTTCGTTCGTCAGGCTCATCTGCCAGAGATCAGGCTCCTCGTCAGTGCTCAGACCTTTGGTGAAACTTAGTTGTTCATCAGCGTGCAGGGCGAAGGCCAGCAATCGCACCATCATCCGTTCATCGGTTTCCGAGGGGTGGCGCGCCAAGGTCAACAGGTGTTCACCGTAATAATTGCGATCCATATCGGAGATTTGCAGGCTGGCTTTAAAAATCGTCGAGCTATGAGCCATTTAGTCGTCCTTTGCCGCCCCGGGTGGGGCGCTATCTTTTCTTAACGACCAAATATTTCCGCGGGCGTTCGCCTTGCCACATTGTCTATCTGGAATCTGGTCACAACCGCAGCAGCGCAAGTCGACGTGAAATGATTCACCTTCCCAATTGCATTCGGGGCAGACACACTTTCGACTGTTGAGAGGCAACAGATTAAGGATGACTCCAGTAGTGGGATATGTTCTTTATCACTGCTGGGATTCTTGTCGAATCAAAAGAATAGCTCAGGGCTTATACTGAACCGTTTCGTCAGATTTGCGATATGTGTCCTGGTTAAATTCTTCGATCCACTCAGGATTTGAGAAACTAGAGATTTTGAGCCTATCTCTTCCTTAAGATCGGAATATGACAATTTGTGCTGGTCAATGAGCACTCTCAACGTAGAGACTCCCGGATCTGTGTTCTCAACCTCTTGGATGTAGCTAATCACACTCTCAAGACTGTGTTCGTATTTATCGATTGCGTCAGCAACCATGTCGATCATACGAAGCAGTGGTTCCCCATCACGGTCCTCAGCCTTTGTCATCAAGTGCTCAATAAGATCGATGGCGAATTTGTAGTCTTCTTCGGTTTTGATTTCAATTGCCCGGTGTGCAATCTCGAAAAAGGAGAGAAACGAAGTTTCAAGTTTTATTGCTGTTGCCGTATTCATTGCTTCTCCTTTCTATATTTCCTGCAAAGCTTGTCATATTCTGCGTGCGTGACAATGTGCTTGACGTAGAATTTCTGGTTGGTGAACAAAATCATCGCCATGATCCGCAGATTATTGCCGCCAATGTCGATCACGTACCACTTTTCCAAATAAAAAAAGCACTCAACCAATGTCGGCTAAGTGCTTGATGTTATGGCGGGGCTGACGGGACTTGAACCCGCGACCTCCGGCGTGACAGGCCGGCGTTGTAACCGACTCTACTACAGCCCCTTAAATTGGTGGGCGAAGAGGGGCTCGAACCCCCGACATCCTGCTTGTAAGGCAGGCGCTCTCCCAGCTGAGCTATTCGCCCGATGTTGTGAATAATCTAAAAATGGCGGGGCTGACGGGACTTGAACCCGCGACCTCCGGCGTGACAGGCCGGCGTTGTAACCGACTCTACTACAGCCCCTTTTAAGACAGAAACAGGAAGCCTGATTACGCTCCGACGGAATAATATGCCGGACGGCAAACGCTTCCTGTTCCAGATTTATCTATTTTTTATTGTACGTTCTGACTATTTAACCGCATCCTTCAGAGCCTTGCCTGCCTTGAACTTCGGTACTTTGGCGGCAGCAATCTGAATTTTCTGACCGGTCTGTGGGTTTTGCCCCGTACGGGCGGCACGCTCGCCAACACTGAATGTTCCAAAACCAACCAGCGCAACCTTGTCACCGGACTTAAGAGCTCCAGTTACAGTTTCAATAAACGCCTTCAGGGCTTCTTCAGCATCCGTCTTGCTCAGTCCAGCTTTCTCTGCCATTGCATTGACAAGATCCGCTTTTGTCACGGGGTACCTCCTTGTTTATATGTTGATGTCATCAGGCTGAAAACGGGTTAGGTATATCAGGTTTACAAAAAAAGAGTCAAGCTCTTTTTCCCGCTGCAACAGGGCTCGTTCAAGTTTTTTCGCTTTGTGCCGGCAAAAACCGCTAACCGTTTTGTGCCGGGGGCAACAGTGCAAGATCAAGGACCCTATCCATGTGCTCAACTGTCACTATATTGATTGATTTCACCAGCTCCTGAGGCAATTCCGCAAGATTTTTGCTGTTCTCGTCAGGAATGACAACCAGTTCCACCCCACCACGACGAGCTGCAAGGATTTTTTCTTTTAATCCACCAACGGCAAGAACCCTGCCACGCAGGGTCACTTCCCCAGTCATCGCCAGTTCCTTGCGAACCCTGCGGCCGGTAAAAGCCGAAGCCAGCGCTGTAGCAATAGTAATACCGGCTGATGGTCCATCTTTGGGCACAGCACCTTCCGGCACGTGAATATGAATATCCAGACTGGAATTGAAGTCTTCCTCCAGTTCTAATTCTTTCCAGCGAGATCGAATATAGCTCAGGGCAGCCTGCGCGGATTCCTGCATCACATCACCCAATTGCCCAGTAATCATCAGCTTTCCCTGTCCGGGGAAACTGGTCACCTCTACGACCAGCAACTCACCGCCGGTTTCAGTCCAGGCCAGACCGGTAGCCAGACCAACCAGATCATCCTTCTCCCTTAAACCGTATTTATACTGGGGCACACCCAGGAATTTGACGATCTGCTTATCGGTGACCCTGAACGTTTTGTTTTTACCTTCAAGCAAGGCCCTCTTTGCCAGTTTGCGCATCACTGAAGCAATCTGTCGGTCAAGGCTTCGCACCCCTGATTCACGGGTATAATGGCGGATAATCTTATACAGCGCGGTATCTGAAAACTGCACCTGATCAATCTTCAGACCATGCGCGGCGACCTGCTTTTTGATCAGATAGCGTCTCGCAATATGGAGCTTTTCCTCTTCGGAATAGCCTTCAATGCGAATGACTTCAAGGCGGTCATGCAACGGCCTGGGAATGGCATGCAGATTATTCGCAGTGGCAACGAACAGCACTTGTGACAAGTCATAATCAACATCAAGAAAATGGTCGACAAAACTGTTATTTTGCTCCGGGTCCAGCACTTCCAGCAGTGCGGAAGAAGGATCACCACGAAAATCTGTGCTCATTTTGTCAATCTCATCAAGCATAAAAACCGGATTCTTTACTCCCGCCTTGCGTAAACCCTGAATGATTTTGCCGGGCATAGCACCGATATAGGTGCGACGATGACCGCGGATTTCGGCTTCATCGCGCACCCCCCCTAAAGAAATACGGACAAACTTGCGTTGCAATGCCTTGGCAATCGATTGCCCCAGGGAGGTCTTGCCGACACCAGGGGGGCCCACCAGACACAGAATCGGCCCTTTGATCTTCTTAACCAGCGCCTGTACCGCCAGGTATTCAAGAACCCGCTCTTTAACCTTTTGCAGGCCATAATGATCTTCTTCCAGAATGTTTTCTGCTTTGATCA
>SLDV01000142.1 GCA_007125165.1 Geobacteraceae bacterium
TCATGAATTACAGCGCGCCGGGGCCCTTGGAACATTCTGTCATGCCGCGCCCAACAAGGTATTGGATCACTGGTTGAAGGGCCTGGAAGTTAACTTTCCCGATGCTGACCCCGCCATTCTCGGTAGCGCTGCCGCCACCGACCTCGATCAATTGATCAAGGCGGCGGTTGGTTTTGCCATGACTTTGATCAACTACTTTACCTATGCCTGTGAACATAGTGGCGATCAGCAGACCCGCCATCTGTTCCAGACCTTGAGAACCCAGGAGGAGCGAGCCATGAAGCGCATGGTGCGCCACTCCCAGGGATTGGCGGATTTGTAATGCGACATGTTGTTTGTGTTCTGTTCACCGCGGTCTTTTTGCTGCTTCTTTCCGGCGGTTGTCGGCAGTCGCCCGACGACAGGTTGTTGCTTTCCGGCGAATCCATGGGCACGACCTGGTCGGTGGTGTTGCGCCCTGCCACCGCTGTTGACGCGGCGGGACTCAAACAGCAGTTGCAGGATCTGCTGGATCACATCAACGCCCTGATGTCGACCTACGATCCGGACTCGGAAGTTTCACGTTTCAACCGTCAGATCTCGTCCGCTTGGTTCGATCTCAGCGATGAAACCTTTCATGTCGTTGAACTGTCACAGGCAATCAGCAGGTTGACCGACGGGGCGTTCGATATCAGTGTCGGACCGCTGGTGGCTCTCTGGGGCTTCGGCGCAACAGAGTTGGACCAGGCCCCGCCAGCCGAGGACCTGGTGCAAGAGGTCCTGGCCGGCGTCGGCCATGAGTATTTGCACCTGCGCGCCCGTCCGCCCGCCATCAGCAAGCAGATTCCGGCATTGCAGATCGATCTGTCGGCCATCGCCAAGGGGTATGCTGTCGATGTCCTGGCCGAGCACCTTGACAGGTTACAGATTGAGAATTATCTGGTGGAGATCGGTGGTGAAATGAAGATCGCAGGGTACCGGGGTGATGGTAGCCCCTGGCGCGTTGCCATTGAAAAACCGCTGGAGGGGATTCGCGCAGTCGAGACCGTCTTTTCCCTGACCGACATCGCCCTGGCGACAACGGGAAACTATCGGAACTTTTATGACGTAGAAGGACAACGCTACGGTCACACTATCGATCCGAACAGCGGATGGCCGGTACGACACCGGCTCGCGTCGGTCACGGTGCTTGATCCCTCCTGTGCCCGCGCCGACGCCCTGGCGACCGCGCTGATGGTGATGGGGGAAGAACGCGGCCAACGGTTCTGCGAGGAGCACAACATCGCCGCCTATTTCCTGATCCACGAAGAAGCCGGGTTTGTCAGTTACAATAGCCCGGCATTCAAGGACCTGGTTCAGGGGATGAACCCGTGACACTCTATCTGCTGGTGCTGAGTTTTTTTCTGCTTGCGTTTGTCGGTCTGGGAATCGGCCTGTTGATAAAGGGGAAGAGGTTGCGCGGTGGATGTGGCCATGGTTGTGATTCAGAGCATTCTTGTGTCTGTAAAAAGGATGTCACTTCAGAGCCTTTTGAGGAACAAGGCGACAGTGTGAAAGAAGTCGTTAAACCGGATATTGATAATGTTCCATCGCTGCCGGCTGGATGTTCCCCACCGAAAGAGACATTACGGAAAAAATAGCCGGGACGGGTCAAAAGCCGGATCGCCTGCAATGGGAGCACATTTTTTTCTGATGCAGGAGCTATTACTTCAGCCGGCGATAAACCCAGGCAGCCTTACCATCCGTCAGAATCAGCCGGACGCGTTCGTAGCGAATCCCCAGGCGTTCGTAACGGTCAAGGCGCTGCAATCCTTCCGGTGTCACAGTAAAAAGAAGCCCCGCTATCTTTGCGCCGGGAGCTTCGACAATATCAAGCCCCTGCTTTTTATATCCGGGCAGCGTCGCCGGGTGTGTATCCGTTGGTGCGCGGATGATCAGTCGTCTTATCAGCGGGTTGCGCAATGTGCCGTAGACAAACACCCGTTGATCGCCTTCCTCGATCGCAACGACAGAAGAAATCGGCGGCGCATAGGCATGGGGGCTGACAAAAGTCCACCAGCTCCAGCCAGCGAAGAGCAGCAAGCACGTGACCAGTACCGGGCCGATGGAGCGGAGAACACAGCGGCGGTTTTTTTTATCAAGGTCTCTGTTGCCTGCTCTTTTATTCAGGAGGCCAGCCATCGGGTGTCCAGCTCTTTTCGCCAGTTGCCGAACCAGCGGCGCAGAGGATTGTGCTGCAATTTCTGGAACCTTTTACAGCATGCGTTCAGACGGTCGGTGTCGGCAGCCAGGTCTTCGATACGAACCCAGTCGTTCCAGGACAGATAAAGACCCCAGTCGGGTTTGTGGATGTCGCAGTTCGGCAGGCGATAATGAAAAGCGGGACGTGCTTTAATCAATTCATCAGCAGTGACGGAGCGTACCCTTTTTTCATCAAGGTGCAAAAACAACGGGAGCATATCCAGGGCACGATTACGGGTTGGATTGTAACGCAGGTAGTCGTCAATCAGAGTTCTCATGTCAGGGTGGTAATCCGGATGCGTCACCTTGAGTACATAATCATTGGGAAAAGGATCAGCGTAACTGGTGATGCGACGGGTCAGGTCGACGGCAACACGGTCAGTAATCCAGTCGTAGCAACATAAAAAGGCTTTCAGGATAGCGGTAACAATCGCCGGATCTTCGGCAGGAACTTCCGGATTGAGCTGCATACCAAAGGCGTAAATGATATGATCCGAGGTCCCTTTAGCTCCTCTGGTGCGAAGCTCAGCGATCAGGTCTTCTACCTGCGGAAGCCGATCAAGTGGCAGCGGTGGTGAAACGATTTCCAGGGGAACAACGCCCTCTGCTGCCCAGGCAAGAACCTCCTCGACGGAACTTTCGAGTCCTCCTTCAAATGTATCGGAATCGTGGATTTTTCGGCCCATTTTTTTGAGCAGGTTAAAATCAATTTCAACAAGCCAGTCTCCAGCCTCATCACCGTGAAGTATGCGGGCATAGCGGCCATCGGAGGTAATCTGCAAACCCAGAAAGTCCGCGACGATTGTGGCGAGCTGATCAAGGCTGAGAGCACTCATCTCCAACTCGATTCCGACCCGGCGGATTTTTCCCTGGGGGTTGGTGCGCCAGGGCGGCATCTTAAGAATTTGCTCTCTGTTCACTTCCAAATCTCCAAAGGTGGCAGGCTTTTAATATTGATTTTCATTTATCTGGGTGTCCAGCGGTTGTTCGAGCCATTATGCAGAAAATCACCCGTCAGGAAAAGGGGGCGCCAGGGGGTCGTCGAAAAAATCGAATGCTGGTGCCGGCAATTGGTCATGTTCCAGAGGTTAGAAGATGTATTTTTCCGTGCCCGCTGCCGCTGCCGCGAGCGTCCGTTTAGCCTCAAGAAGGCCGGTTGCATCATACCTGGTAAAGCGCCGGATCCCGGAAAGAATCATCGTCAGGGTATCCCCTTCCTCAATATAATAAGCTGCCTTGCGGGCAGCGGTGGCGACCTCTTCAATGGCGTTAAAGGTAAAGACTTTGACCGCGGCTATCAGGTGCTCGCGCCGCGCCGTACTGAACTCGGCACTGACTTTTTCGGCGCGGAGCACAGCACTTTCAATGGCAAAAATCTGAATGGCCATGTCTGCTGTCGCCATCAGGATCTCCTGCTCGTCAGCCAGCTTGGCCATAAACTTTTGCACTCCTGCACCGGCGAGGATCAGGAACAGGGTTTTCAGGTTGGCAATGGTCGTTTTCTCCGCGGCAAAGGGGGCGTCGGTATCAGTTTCTTCGAAAGACGGAGTCATCAGGGACTCAAAAGCCTTCGTGGCTTCACCCTGAAGGGGGAGTTCTCCTTTCATTGAGCGGCGCAGGATCATACCGGTGATGAGCAGGCGGTTGATCTCGTTGGTTCCCTCAAAGATCCGGTTGATTCGTTCGTCACGGTAGAAACGTTCAGCAGGATATTCGCTGCAGAAGCCGTAACCACCATGAATCTGCACCACCTCATCCACTGTCCGGGCCAGCACATCACTACAGAAGACCTTGGAGATGGCGCACTCCGGGGCGAACTCTTCAATGGCTTTCTGATATCGTTCGTAATAATCGGGGATGCCCTTTTCGATAGTAGACAGTTTGACGTCAAGCAGTCCCGCCAGTCGATAAACCAGGGATTCCGCAGCATAGATGGCCGCAGTGAGGTCGGCGACCTTTTCCTGGATGGCACCGAATGCGGCGATAGGTTGACCGAACTGCTTGCGTTCATTGGCGTAGCGGATCCCTTCCGCCAGAGCCATCTTGGCCGCTCCGGTGACGCCGGCACCCAGTTTGAATCTGCCGATATTCAGTACGTTAAAGGCGATCTTATGACCCTTGCCGATATCGCCGAGGAGATTATTCACCGGTACCTGGCAGTTGTCGAGGATGATCTGGGTAGTGGAGCTTCCTTTGATCCCCATTTTTTTCTCTTCGCTGCCAACGATCAAACCGGGGAAACTTTTTTCGACCAGAAAAGCGGTGAAGTGCTCCTTGTCGATCTTGGCAAAGACAGTAAAGAGTTCGGCAAAGCCACCGTTGGTGGTGTACTGTTTGGTGCCGTTGAGCAGGTAGTGTGTCCCGTCTTCGCTCAGGGTCGCTGTGGTCTGGACACTCAAGGCATCACTGCCGGAGCCGGGTTCGGTCAGACAGTAGGCTGCGCACCATTCTCCGCTGATAAGTTTATCAAGGTACTTTTCTTTCTGAGCTTCGGTACCGTAATAGATTAAGGGCAGGGTGCCGATGCCGGTGTGGGCTGCAAAAGCGACGGAAAAAGAACCGCTCGGAGCGATCTTTTCTACCACCAGCATGCTGGAAACCTTGTCCAGCTCTAAGCCGCCATCCTCTTCCGCTGCATCCATCATCAACAGCCCCAGCTCGCCGCACTTGCGCATGCCATTGACAACATGGGAAAA
>SLDV01000002.1 GCA_007125165.1 Geobacteraceae bacterium
AACAGGTCAGGGCCCTGCTTGGCAGCCAGATCAAGCTGGAAACGGAAACCGGCAATCTGGTAAAGGCCCTGCGCACCCCAACGGTTCGTGGCCGCTGGGGAGAAATTCAGCTGCGCAAGGTAGTGGAAATGGCGGGAATGCTCGATTACTGTGATTTCAACGAACAGCAGTCATCGGGTGACGGCCGCGCCCGGCCGGATCTGATTGTCAAGCTCCCGAACGGTCGCAATATTGTCATCGATTCCAAAGCCCCTCTCATGGCTTATCTGGAAGCCATAGAAGCACCAGACGAAACCGCCCGCAATCGGGCCCTTGAGCACCATGCGCGCCATATTCGTAATCACATTCTCAAGCTCTCCGCCAAACAATACTGGGATCAGTTTCAGCCGACACCTGAGTTCGCCGTACTCTTTCTCCCCGGCGAGTCCTTCTTCTCGGCGGCCCTTTCGGTCGATCCCGGTCTCATTGAAGCAGGGGTTGAGCGCAAGGTTCTCCTGGCGACACCGACAACACTGATTGCCCTGCTGCGCTCGGTAGCCTATGGCTGGCGGGAGGAAAAGCTGACCGCCAACGCCGTTGCCATCAGTCGCCTGGGTCAGGAAATCCATGAACGCCTGGCGACCCTGCACCAGCACTTTCACCAGATGGGAAGAAGTCTGGAAAAGGCGGTTGACAGCTACAACAAGGGCATCGCCTCGCTCGACAGCCGGGTGCTGGTAACAGCACGAAAATTCGCTGAACTGGGGGCGGGAAGCAGCAAAGATATCAACGCGGTGGCTCCGATTGACAGCCGCACCAGAACGCCACAGACGGCCGAGCAAGAGACCGACGATACCAGTGACTGATCTTATCCTGTTACCAGAACACGGTGATGAGGATAACGCCCAAAACAAGACGATACACAACAAATGGCTGCATACCGATGCGGCGGATAAACACCATAAAGTAGTGGATACAGACAAAGGCGCTGATAGCCGACAACAGCACCCCGAAGATGATGGCGTTCCAATCTGGCGGGGTAGCAGAACGAATCAGGTCTACCAGTTGCAATCCTCCGGCAAGAAAGATCACCGGAATCGACAGCAGAAAAGAAAAGCGGGCCGCCGCCTCACGGCTTAAACCCAGCATCAACGCAGCAGTGATGGTGATACCTGAGCGCGATGTTCCCGGAAACAGCGCAAGAGCCTGAGCACAGCCGACCAGCAGCATTCCCAGCCAGGTCAAACTATAAACATCGAGGTCACCACGGCGGCGCCAATCAGCCCACCCCAGCAACAAGCCGAAAGCGATCAGTCCGACAGCGATCAACAGGGGCGAACGCAAATGAACTTCGATAAACCCCTTCAGGGTGATTCCTGCCAGGCCGACCGGAATCGTCGCCAGTATGACCCCCCAGGCGAGCCGGGCCGCCGGTGTGATTTTACCATTAACGACTGAACGCCCCCATTCAGTCGCCATTTGAGTCAGATCGTTGCGAAAGTAGATCACCACGGCGATCAGACTTCCGGCATGAACGGCGATATCAAACCCGAGCCCCTGATCTTCCCAGGCAGTCAGTACCGGCACAAGAATCAGGTGAGCGGAGCTTGAAACAGGGAGGAATTCCGTCACCCCCTGAATGACCGCAAGAACAATAATCTGAAAAATGTCCACGGATATCCCTTCATCTTTGCAGGCTTGCGTTATGGAATCATGATCAGATTCTGACAACGGAATCTTCTATCGCGCCGGACGCCTTAGTGTCAACCGCTAGGAAGACAGCTTCACCAGGACATGACTGTTTGCTGGAAAAGAAAACACTATCCAGATACCGCTGGCCGAGATAAAAGAAGACAGGATACACTATCAGGAGAAGGTGGATATCACCCCTGTAGCAATAAGGACATTAAATGCTGCTTCTGGCCAAAATCGTCGTAACACTGGTGATGATTCTTCTGCTGACCGCAATTGCCGAACATGTCAACCCGAAGATCGCCGGCATTCTCTCCGGCTACCCCATCGGATCGGCCATCGTTCTCTACTTTTACGGCCTTGAACAGGGAGTCGAATTTGCGGCGCTAAGCGCCCTTTATAATCTCGCCGGGCTGGTGCCTTCCTTGACCTTTGCCCTGGTTTACCTGCTTATTCTGCGCCGCAAGCCGGACACTCCGGTGATTATGGCTGTTCTTATCGCCCTCCTGGGCTACCTTGGTTGTGCGGGATTGATCGGATTCGCACAACTGCCGCCGGTGGCGACAATTGTTGTCTCTGCTGCAGGATTGTTTGTTTGCGGTTATCTGGTTCAAGGTCGCAGTGAATTTACCAGAGCACCAAAACTTCCGTTTCGCCTGCGGGTTGTTGTATTTCGTGCTGTTATCGCCGCCACTCTGGTCATCACCATTACCGCCCTTGCCGGGCAGGTTGGAACCTACTGGGCCGGAATTCTGTCGGCTTTTCCACTGATCCTGATGCCGCTGGCGCTGATTGTCCATCTCCACTTCGGCGCCGCCTGTGCGCGATCTTTGCTCAGCCATTTCCCCGTGGGTCTCTGGTCAGTGTTCTGTTATTCCCTCACCCTGTCTGTCGCTTACCCTCGATTTGGTTTGCATGCCGGTACCCTGATCGGCTTCGGCGTTGCGAC
Source organism: Geobacteraceae bacterium (assembly GCA_007125165.1). GTDB lineage: Bacteria > Desulfobacterota > Desulfuromonadia > Desulfuromonadales > Geopsychrobacteraceae > Pelovirga. Next base: position 2,621 of record SLDV01000002.1, read on the forward strand.
AATCGTTCTGCTACTGCTTCATACCGGCGGACTGGTCCGGATGTTTACTAAGGTTGGTTAGTGTCTGTCAACTGCGTACTGGCGCGGCAAACATATTGAACCCCGCGGTCATATCTTTTATGGTTAACCTATGACTGTTTATCTTGATTGTGCATCTACCACACCCATTGAGCCCTCTGTAGCTGATATCATACGGCGGTTCATCGAGGTAGATTACGGCAACGCTGCCAGTCCGATCCACGACTACGGCACCTTTGCGCGCATGGCGGTTGACCATGCCCGTGGCCAGATTGCCAAGCTGGTCAAAGTACGCCGCGATGATGTCATTTTCACCAGCGGTGCCACAGAAGCCAACAACCTGGCCATTCTCGGCTTGCGCGAATTTGGCCTGCAAACGGGACGGCGGCACCTGATCTGTAGCGCCATTGAACACAAGGCGGTACTGGAGCCTCTGGAAGCCCTGACCCAAGCTGGTTTCGAGATGACCCTGATACCAGCAGGCAGTGATGGCCGCATCATCGTCACTGAGCTGCAAAAAGCCCTGCGCCCGGAGACTCTGCTGGTTTCTACCATGCAGGTCAACAACGAGACCGGCATCGTTCAACCGCTGGCAGAGGTTGCCGAGGTGCTGAACAACCATCTTGCCTACTGGCATGTCGATGCCGCCCAGGGCTTCGGCAAGGAGCTTGACAGCATCACCCACCCGCGCATTGACATGATCAGCATCAGCGGGCACAAAATTTACGGCCCCAAAGGAATCGGTGCTCTGATCCTCCGCAAGCGCGATGGCACCCCCCCGCCCCTCAAACAGTTAATTTATGGTGGCGATCAGGAACAGGGATTGCGCCCCGGGACCCTGCCGGTTCCCCTGATTGCCGGATTGGGAGAAGCCGCACGCTGTGCCCTGCGTCAGCACGCCGAACGCCTGGAAAAAGTCACCAGCATCCGCTCTCAGGCTCTGGCGGCTCTGGCCGAGCTCAATCCGGTCATCAACAGCTCACCGGAACAGAGCCTGCCTCATTACATCAATATCTCTTTGCCGGGCATCCCTGCTGCAACGGCAATCGAAGCTCTGGCCGGAACCATTGCTATTTCCAGCACCTCAGCCTGCACCAGCCACACCATGGCCCCCAGTTACGTCCTCAAGGCCATGGGGCGCCCTGAAGCAGAAACCACCTCGGCGTTACGATTCAGCTGGTGTCATCTGACCGAGGATGTTGACTGGGAGACGGTGGTAACGATTTTGAAAAATTTACGCAACACAACTGGAAATTAAATCCGTGGAGGACGTCTATGGATATTTTTGCTGAACTGGAAAAAGTCACCCGCCATGAACATGAGCATGGCGAACTGCCCGACTGGTTGGCAGAGCCGATTTATGAGGTAATCAACAACCCCCGGCGCTATCAGGGCAAAGACTATCTCATCGAAATGCTCATCGACCAGCTCAATGAATACGATGTCTACGCCGAAGCCGGCTGCTGCCGTTGGGCCAGCGACCATGAGGATATCAAGCGCACCCTGGGCAAACTGAACCAGTAGGGGGCATGTCGCCCACGAGATTTTCTCACCAAACCCCGCTAATAGCGTTCAAGCGGCAAACCGCGCTCAATCCAGCCGGGTCCGGCGGAGCTGCCGGCCATGCCTTCGGTAATATTGTAGATGCGACTGAACCCATGAGATGCGAGTACACGCTGAACATGGGTGGTACGATTGCCGGTGCGGCAGATCAGACCGATGGGCGCATCCGGGTCACCATCCACCTGCGCCAGAATATCTCTGACAAAACCCTCTGTTCCCCCCGGATGAACCATATTCACCAGCCTGGCTCCGCTGGCGACACCGGTATGACGCCATTCCTCGGGGGTGCGAATATCGATCAACGTCAGTTCGCCTGCTGCAGCAAGACGATGAGCTTCCGGAGCCGACAGCTCAAGATAGTTGCCTCCCCTGCTGTCAATCACCACATAGGCCGCCGTTGCAAAAATGCCGACAGCAACCAGAACCAGCCACCATTTCACGTTTTATTCTCCTTCTCTTTCCTGTTGTTTCATATTTTGTGAAAGTCATATTGCCCTACCCCCTGGATCAGCAGGTAACTGACCGCTTCATTACCGATCACGCTGATACGATGAGGCCGGCCAACTGTGATTTCGCAGCCCTCACCAGGATACAGTATGTTCACTTCCTCGGGGCCTTTCATTTCCACCTTCATCGTTCCCTGAAGGCAATACATGGTGTCTACCACCTGGGTATGATAATGCCAGGCAACCTCTGCGTCGACATCAAGAAACATCTGCCGCACCCTGACATCAGCGGTCTGCACGATGACTCTATCACTGTACGTCATCTGTAACTCCCTTGATGATCCCTTGGTAGCGTATTTGCTACGTGCTATTATCCCTTGATCTGATCGCACAGGCTACCCCCCACGAGCTTTTTTAAAGGAATCCTTTTGTCATCAGCACCCCTACTCGACCGGATACAATCCCTGAGTCCCGACAGTCGCCGCTGGGCCCGGCTGGCCATTTTTCTCGGTGGTTTAGGCGGTGTCTGTATTATTGTTCAGGCGGGGCTGCTTGCTTATATTATTCATGCGGCATTCATTGAGAACACGCCCCGTGAAGCCCTGTTGTCTTTATTCGTTGTGCTGGTTGTGGTCATCGCCCTGCGCGGACTGCTGGCCTGGGGACGGGAAGTCAGCGGTCAACATGCATCAACACTGATTCGCCGTCAGGTGCGCGCCGAACTGCTCGAGCGATTACAGATCCACGGCCCGCGCTATGTAAAAGACAAACAGACAGCACCTTTGACCAATACCCTGCTGGATCGCACCGAAGCACTGCACGGCTACTTCGCCCACTACCTGCCCCAGAAATCACTGGCCCTTATCGTACCACTGATGATCGGCCTGAGCGCCTTCTGGGTCAGTTGGGTGGTCGGGCTGATCTTCCTGATCACCGCACCCTTGATCCCTTTTTTCATGATGATGATCGGCCGTGGTGCGGAAAAACTCAACCAGAAGAATTTTACCCTGCTGTCGCGCATGAGCGCCCATTTTCTCGATACCCTGCAGGGGCTGGCAACCTTGAAGATTTTTCACCGGTCTGTCGATCAGGTCGAACAGATTGAGAAATCTTCTGAGCGCTACCGCAAAGGAACCATGGCCGTTCTGCGGGTGGCTTTTTTATCATCGGCTGTTCTTGAATTTCTGACCTCGGTAGCCATTGCCATGACGGCGGTTTTTCTCGGTTTGTCGTATCTGCAATTTCTCGACTTCGGTCTCTATTCACGTGAACTGACCCTGCAGACCGGCCTGTTTCTTCTGCTGCTTGCTCCCGAATTTTACCAGCCGTTGCGCGACCTTGGCACCCACTACCACGCCCGTGCCGAAGCTATGGGAGCAGCACAGGAGATAACCGCCATTCTCAACAAACCGCTGCCGACAATGAGGCCAACAACACTTCCTGTTACCCAGATTCCCGGGATCAGTCTTGATCTGCACCAGGTCAGTCACCACTACGACAAAGGTCGCCGCCCGGCCCTGGTTAACCTCAACCTGCATGTTACAAGCGGCGAATGGCTGGCCATCGTCGGCGCCAGCGGCGCCGGCAAGACCACCCTGCTCAACCTGCTGCTAGGATTTCTGCCGCTGCAGCAAGGGGAAATCACCGTCAATGGGCAAGCCCTGAACAGCCTGAACCTTGCCGACTGGCAGCGACATATTGCCTGGGTTCCCCAGCATCCGGCCCTGTTTGACGGCTCTCTGGGAGAAAATATCTCGCTGGGGGATCCGACCATCACCAAAGAAGAGCTGATCGCTGCCGCCGGGGCTGCTCAGGCCGACAAGATTGCTGTGACAACCACGCAGAGCCTCGATCTAGCCGTCGGTGAGCAGGGCAACCAACTGTCCGGTGGCGAAGCCCGGCGCGTTGCTCTGGCTCGTGCTTTTGCCAAGGACGCCTCACTGATTCTACTGGACGAACCAACCGCCGGACTGGATCGGAAAAACGAGCACCTGATCATGACCAGCCTGAAACAACTGGCGCCGGGCAAAACCCTGATCATGCTGACCCATCGTCTGGACACCGCCCGGAACGCCGACCGCATCGCGGTGATGGCAGATGGAGCGGTTATTGAACAGGGAACGCACCACGAGCTGATGACACAGGATGGCGTTTACGCCGAGCTGGTCAACAGCGGTCGACAGGTGCTGCCATGAAAGCCCTCCTCCCCTTCTTGCGGCTGCTCTGGCCACATCGTGACTGGGTTGTCTGGGCGATCTTTTTCGGCTGCCTGACTATTTTTGCGAGTATTGGTCTGCTGGCTCTGTCCGGCTGGTTCCTGAGTGCCACAGCGGTTGCCGGTTTGAGTATCGCCGCGGCACAGAATTTCAACATCTTTACCCCCAGCGCCGGCATTCGTGGTTTTGCCGTGATGCGCACTGCCGGGCGCTATGTTGAACGCCTGCTCTCCCACGAGACAACCCTGCGCCTGCTTTCATCCTTGCGCGTCTGGTTTTACCGCCGCATCGAACCTCAGGCGCCGGCCGTCCTCTACCGCCATCGCAGTGGCGATCTGCTCAATCGTATTGTCACCGATATTGACACCCTCGACGGCCTGTTTATCCGGGTAGTATCACCGTCCCTGGTCGCCCTCTTTGCAGCCTGCCTGGTCAGCGTCTTTTTGTGGTGGCTGGCACCAGTTCTCGCCCTGGTATTTCTGCTCTTTTATCTGACAACCGGCGTGCTCTTGCCCCTGCTCAGCCACCTCCTCGGACAACATACCGGTGCCGCCATTCAACACCAGTTAGCGGCGCTGCGCACGAACCTGATCGAAGATCTGCATGGTATGGCCGATCTGACCATTTACGGGGCCTGGCAGCGCCACTATCAATCACGATGGGAAGAAAATGAGGTACTGCTCAAACTGCAACAGAAAATGGCCCTGATTCACGGCTTTAACAACGCCATGCTCACGACCCTTAGTGGTGCCGCTGCGGTCGTGGCTCTCTATGTTGCCATCCCGATAGCGCAGGGGGGAGGATTTGACGGTGCCCTGCTGGCACTGATTACCTTTGGTGTACTGGCAGCCTTTGAAGCTGTTCTCCCCCTGCCTGCCGCTTATCAGGTCTTGGGTAAAATTATTGCGGCCGCAAAGCGCATCCGCACCATCACCGAGGCGCCGGCGCCGGTCTTGTTTGCCGAAAAGCCCACCGCTTCCACCGACGACTCCAGCGTCAGTTTTCGCAATCTCGACTTCAGTTATCCCGGAAATACTCAAGAAAAGGCACTCACGTCAGTCCGCCTTGACATTCCTGCACAATCTAGCCTGGCCATCGTTGGTCCATCCGGCTGCGGCAAAACCACCCTGGCGCACCTGCTGATCCGGTTCTGGAATCCCGACGACGGCGAAATCTGCATCGGCGGAGAAAAGCTGCAGAATTTCAGCGAAGCACAACTGCGCCGGATGGTCACCCTGGTGTCACAGAAGTCCCATATCTTCAACGCGACGTTGCGTGACAATCTGCTCATCGGTGCGCCAACAGCGACGGATGAGCAGATACGGGAAGCACTGGGACGGGCACAACTGGAAGATTTTGTTGCCGGACTGCCGCATCAGCTTGACACCTGGGCGGGAGAAGGAGGATCAAGGCTGTCAGGTGGAGAAGCCCGGCGACTGGTCCTGGCCAGAGCCCTGCTCAAGGAGGCACCGATCTGGGTTCTTGATGAACCCACCGAGGGGCTGGACAATCACACTCGACAGCAATTCAACCAGACCCTGTTTGCCAATCTGCAGGGGAAAACGGCCATTTTCATTACCCATACGATGGACGTACTGGAGCAGGTTGATCGGGTCTGCTTTATGGAAACCGGCCAGATTGTTGCTTGCGCCGGACATCAGGATCTGATGAGCTCCTGTGAAAGCTATCGTCATTTCATTGAAAGCCGCCCTGATTGAGCCAGGGCTATCAATCCTGCTTGATAAAATCAGCAGCATGATCGATCAGATAGCGGGCGATGCTGCGCGATGGCGGCAGGGTCGGCAATTGATCCAGAGCATACCATTGGGCGGCACAGAGTTCCTGATCGCGCAGATCAATGTCACCGCCGGCGTAATCGGCAACAAAGCCGCACATCAACTGACTCGGAAAAGGCCAGGATTGACTGCCCAGATAACGGATATTAGTAATATTGATGCCGGTTTCCTCTAGAGCTTCACGCGCCATCGCCTCTTCCAACGACTCACCAAACTCGACAAAACCCGCCACCAACCCGAATCGCCCTGTTGCCCACTCTCCTTTGCGCACCAGCAGGATCTGCTGACCGCGCACAATCAAACCAATGACACAGGGGTGAATGCGGGGGAAATGATGAGTACCACACTGCAAACAGAACTTGCCCCACTCGCCGGGAAGGCGTTCCATGGTGCCGTCGCAATTACCACAGAAGCGGCTGGTTGCCTCCCAATGCAGGACCATCAGACCTATGCCCCCAAGGGATGACAAGGAGGCCGGCAAGGTTGGCTCCGTGGCACGCAGATGATGGGCCTCCAGAGTTGCCGGCAGAGCGGTATCCTCTGGCACCTCCAGCAAGCGGCAGGGTTCTCCTTGCCATTGCCCCAGATACAGAGCGTTCTCTGCCAGTGGTGGAAGCGGGCAAGCGCCGGAGGGAAGCTGCTCTGGTCGTCCGCTGAGGGTGAAAAGTTGCATGCCCTGCAGCAGCACCCAGACGCCGTCGCCACCGGGATTCTGATCGGGTGTTGACAGGTCAAAGTAGCGGTCAAGACATGTACGATTAAAAGGCAGCGTGGAGATATCCATGGCACAAACAGATTGATTCAGCATCAGACCCTCTTGTTCAAGGCGTACCGCAGCAGGGCTGTTTGTGTTTTGGCATCAGGAATCTCCCCCGCAGCAATCATCGTCAAGGCTGTAGCCAGATCGACCACCAGCGGCTCGATATATTCATCTGCTTCCAGAGCGGCTTCCCTCTGTTCGAGGTCGGTCGCGACAAAAAGATAGATCCTTTCATCACAAAACCCGATGCTGCTGTAGATAAAACCCAGACTCTCCAGTCCAGCGGCGTGATACCCCACCTCTTCGATCAGTTCCCGCCGCACGCAGGTCGCCGGATCTTCACCAGGTTCCAAGCGCCCGGCGGGAATCTCACAAACATAATCACCGATAGATGGGCGGAACTGACGGATCAGCAACAAACGGCCATCAGCCATCACCGGCAACACGGCACATCCGCCCGGATGACGCAAAAACTCAAAGGTTGATTCACGCCCGTCAGGCATCCGGTGCCGTTCTCGTGTGATATCAAAAATACGTCCCTGGTAAAGCATGTCCTGCGTGAGCCTGCTCATGGTAATGTCCAATTTCCCGGTGTGGTTGATGTCAAAATAGTTTCATATTTAAAAAATACTCAATCTACATTTTATCCCTCGAAAAAAACCATCAAGCTCTGATGGCCAAGCAAAAAGCGCCAAACGCAAGGCGCGAAAGCATTGAACAATGAGGCGTGCTTATGTGCGTTGAAGCAGTGAAATAATTGCGGGAACGCTGCAATTGGCGAGTTTTTGCGACGTCATCACAATTGCTCCAGAAACTGCTGCAAGACACGATGATCGCCGCGATAATGGCTCGGCCATCTTTTATCGTCACGCTCAACCAGCCAGGTATCGACCAGGAAGGTCTGCATGCCGACCGCTGCCGCTGCCAGATCGTGACTGCTGTCATTGCCCACCATCAGACAGCGCTGCGGAGGAACGTTGAGCAGCGCCGCAATTTCCCGGAAATACCCTGCCTGCGGCTTGCAGTAACGGCTGTTTTCGTAGGTGGTAATATGACGGAAAAATGACCGATCCACACCCCCCCACTCCATCCGCGCCTCGATCATGAAGCGTGGAAACACGGGGTTGGTGGCCAAAACCATAGGAATGTCGCGGCAATGACAGTCCTTGAGAATACGCTGGGCCAGAGGGATCGGATGAACCAGATGCTGCAACTCATCCAGATGGTGCGCGGCATAGTGCTCAAGGCTCTCTATCAATAGAGTTTCCGCTACACCGAGCTGCTCCTTGAGCACGGCAAACAATCGCTCCTCGTTGCTGCAAAGACCATTACCCTCTTCACTGATCAGACTCCGGATGGCCTCGATCATGGCTCGCGAAAAACGCCGTGGCTTGACCAGGGGTGCACAGAAAGCGGCCAGCCGCTCAACGTAGCGGGGGATAAACTGATCCATCTGAACACGCAGCAGAGTCCCATCCAGATCAAAAAGAATCACCTCTACCTTTTCCTTGGCGTCACGACTGAACATTTACTTTTCTCCTGCCTGTCGACTTCAAATAAAACAATCAGGCTGTTGCCTTCTATCACATCGCCATCGTTTACGTCTATTCCCGAAGCGCAACAAAGCTTGACTGAACCCTCAATGGACGCTAAAAGTTAGGCTGCTGAACAGATTTATTCTGTTTAGTTTCCAACCGGTGGCATTGACAGCAAGCAGAAGAGGAACAATGGACGCATTCAGGGCCGAAGTAAAAGAACTCAGGATCGGGCTGACTATTCGTGAACTGCGCCAGTTGCGACGGATGACCCTGCAGGACCTTGCCGTTGAAACGGAGCTGTCAAAGCCACTATTGTCACAGATTGAAAATGATCAGGTCATCCCTCCCCTGGCGACCTTACTGCGCATTGCCAAAGCCCTGAAAGTTCCCCTGCAGAAATTTTTTGAGGAGGAAGACAATACCCAGAAATGCCTGGTCATCAGGGCCGGAGAAGCGGATCGCATGAATCGCCGTCCGAGCCACGGCGGCAAGCCGCAGCCATACTTCTATCACTCTCTCGCTTACGGCAAGAAACATAAACATATGGAGCCCTTCCTGGTGGAATTTGATCCGGGCCGAACAGAACAGTCACAACCGGTCCGCCATCCCGGGGAAGAATTTTTCTATATTTTAGAAGGCAAGGTTGAGCTACAACACGGCAACGACACCTACATCCTTGAAGCGGGAGACTCCGTCTACTGGGATTCCAACGAACCCCACAGTCTTAAAGCCCTGGGCAATGCAATTGCCCGCGGCATCGCAGTACTCTACACAAAAAGTTAAATGAGCCTCTGTCACCCCAAAGAGCTGATTTTTTGTTAATATGAAACTGTTCGCCCAGCAGGGCAATGGTTTGCGCACATTTTCCCCTTAAGTCTTCATCCGGGGCAACTCCGGAAAACACAATGTAGTTTCCGATTCGGAAGCCACTCAACACTTATGACTACAGGAGGTTGTCATGCCAAAGATCGGTGTCATTCTTTCCGGCTGCGGTGTCTATGACGGCAGCGAAATTCACGAAGCGGTCATTACCCTTCTCGCCCTTGACCGCGCTGGCGCAGAAACCCTTATTATGGCTCCTGATGTTGAACAGCAGGTGGTCAACCACCTCACCGGTGAAACCATTGAGGGAGCCGTTCGCAACGTGCTGGAAGAATCTGCCCGCATTGCCCGCGGCAACATTAGCGACATAGCAAAAGTCACCGCAGAAGATTTTGATGCCCTCTTTCTTCCCGGAGGCTTCGGAGCAGCAAAAAACCTCTGTGATTTTGCTTTCAAAGGTCCCGATTGTGACGTCAATCCCGACGTAGCGCGTCTGATTAAAGCAACGGTCGCAGCCGGCAAACCTTTGGCCGCGGTCTGTATTGCCCCCGCCCTGCTGGCAAAGATTCTTGGCAAAGAGTTGCCCGGTGTGAAGCTCACCATCGGCACCGACGAAGGCACCGCCGGGGCCGTCAATTCCATGGGTGCAACCCACGCCAACTGCCCGGTCGACGAATTTATTGTTGACGAGAAAAACAAAATCATCACCTCCCCGGCCTACATGCTGGCGGGACGTATCAGCGAAGCGGCGGAGGGAATCGAAAAATCTGTCGCCGCACTGATGAGGATGCTTCGTTAAGATGACAGGCAAATAAATTACCGGGATTGTAATAATTAATCCAGTCTGCTATCTTTCTTCGTCACTTATTCATTTCAATTGTCAAGGAGAGATATTCATGCAGAAGTACCGTTGTGTTGTGTGTAATTATATTTATGATCCCGAGGTGGGCGACCCGGATAGCGGTATAGAGCCCGGAACTGCTTTTGAGGACATCCCTGAAGACTGGATTTGCCCACTTTGTGGAGTCGACAAATCAAACTTTGAGCCGGCCTGATTGCCGGCAATCTACTGAATCGGTTTAGCTTGCAAAAAGGCCCGGCGGCGGTATCGCTGCCGGGCCTTTTCTGCTAATAATAGAGACAGGTTCTCTACTCGCTGAAACTGAGGTTGCCATGAACAGAAATGTCACCATCGGCCCCACCCCGGAACCAGGCGCCAAGCCCGATTGGTTGAAAGTCAAGTTTCCCGCCGGTGAAAATTACCGCCGGATCGATCGCTATCATCGTCGGCAAGGTCTGAATTCCGTCTGTCGCAGCGCCGCCTGCCCCAATCAGGGAGAGTGCTGGAACAAGGGCACGGCAACCTTCATGATTCTGGGCAGCAACTGTACTCGCACCTGCTCATTCTGCAACATCGGCAACCGTCCGACCGAATCTCCCGATCCGCAGGAACCGAAAAAGGTTGCAATGGCTATCACGGAACTCAAGCTCAATCACGCAGTGATCACCGCGGTGACCCGTGATGACCTGCCTGACGGTGGTGCCAGCCAGTTTGCCGCCCTGGTCCGGGAAATCAAAACGTCCAGCCCAAACTGCACCATCGAGCTGCTTATCCCCGATCTGCAGGGGAATCATGAGGCTCTTGCGCAGATCCTGCAGGAAGCTCCGCACATCCTTGGGCACAATCTGGAAACGGTACCGCGCCTTTATCCCCGGGCCCGTCCGGAAGCTGATTACCAACGCTCCCTCAAGATTCTGACACACACGCGAAAACTGGCACCAGCAGTCATCACCAAGTCGGGGTTAATGCTGGGGATGGGCGAGGAGCGCGCAGAGGTGATCGCAGCGCTCCAGGATCTGCGCGACAATGGTTGCCAAATTGTCACCCTGGGACAATATCTGGCTCCGACCAGACAGCATCATCCGGTTGTCCGCTATGTCACTCCCAACGAATTTTCTGATTACGCTGAAACCGGTCGGTCCTTCGGTTTTGATCATGTCGAAGCCGGCCCCCTGGTTCGCTCTTCGTATCACGCAGAAGAGCAGTTTATTGCCGGCAAGGCTCAACTTCATGGATAACTTCACCATCGTTAGGCCCGAGCACCTGAATCACCATGGCTACCTTTTTGGCGGGGTCATGCTCAAATGGGTTGATGAAAATGCCTGGCTGGCAGCGTCACGCGATTATCCCGGCTGCAATCTGGTCACCCTCGGAATGACCGCGTGTCGATTCAAGCATCGAGTTAAAAATGGCTCGATCCTGCGCTTTAACATGCACAGGAGCAGTCAGGGGCGAACTTCGGCAACTTACGATGTAACGGTATTTGCCGACGCACCGGGGGCAATTGTCGAAGAAGAAGTTTTCAGCACAGCCGTCACTTTTGTACGCCTCGGCTCAGATGGCCAACCCTGTGAACTGACGCAGTCAAAAGAAAAATCACAACAAAAAAGCCGCGAACCCCATTGAGCGGGCGAACGCAGCTTGATTGTGTGTCTTGGGAAATAAAAACTGACGGATCAGGCGGTCACATCAAGATTCAACCCTTTGCCGGTCTGCTCGGCAATTTCCAGACGCATTTGTTCGTTTTCCTCCATCTGTTCCGTTTTTTCAGTGGTTTTGGTTAACACATCGAAGCCTGCCTGTGCTTTATTTGAGGCAATATCCTGATTGACCATGACTGTTGTTGGTCCAATTTCCAGTGCCATGAGTTTCTCCTTTCGTTGGAATGCAGCATTTATACGCTACCAGAAAGAGGGTCCGCAGGTCAACATTTTATTTGCACTTTTTAATTCTTTTTTCTTGTCGCCATTGTACCCAGACTTATTGCGGCAAAAGAATGACTGCTTTATACTTGTCCCGGCTCGAATGAAAACATAATGGATTTTGTTGATTTTTACCCTGCCTCAATGGTGAGTAAACAGATGAGTATTGCACACAATGTCAGCACAGAGTGGTTGGAGTCGCTTTACCAGCGCTATCTGGAAAGCCCGTCACAGGTACCTGAAGAATGGCGTTCCTTTTTCATGGGATTCGAGTTCGCCAGCACTAGAGATACAGGCGGTAGCGACAGCAAACCGGCTGCCGTCCAGGCATTGATTCGCCGCTACCGGGAACTCGGCCACATGTATGCCTGCGTTGACCCCCTGACTCCTTGCTCTCTGGATCACCCTTTTTTGCAGTTGTCCGCTTTCGGACTTGACGAAAAAGACCTTGAGCGGACCTTTTCCGTTGTCGATTTTATTCTTGAACAAGCACCTCTCAAAGATATTGTTGATATCCTGCAGCAAACCTACTGCCGCACCCTCGGCATCGAATTCATGCACGTCCCAATACCGGAAGAACGTAGTTGGTTGCAAAAACAAATCGAAAAAAACAGCAACCGCGCGGAGCTCTCTCTCGAAAAAAAGCTTGCTGTTTATCACGCTTTACTTAAAGCGACGCACTTTGAGAACTTCCTTCATCGAAAATTTGTCGGCCAGAAACGCTTTTCCCTTGAAGGGGGTGAATCGATGATTCCCCTTCTCGATCACATTGTCGAGCGTGGGGCCGAACTGTCCATTGAACAGATTGTTATCGGCATGGCCCACCGTGGCCGCCTGAATATTCTTGCCAACATTTTTGAAAAACCGCTGGAGAATATATTTGCCGAGTTCGGCGACAACGCCTGTTACCAGATTGTTGGAGAGGGGGACGTCAAGTACCACAAGGGTTATACCGCCTACCGCAAAGTATCAGGCAGGGACGTACGCATTTCCCTCGCCTCCAATCCGAGTCACCTGGAAGCAGTCAACCCGGTTGTCGAAGGCAAAGCACGTGCTCGACAGGATCGTCACCCCAAAGATGGACGTCGCCACATCATGCCTCTGCTGATACACGGTGATGCCGCTTTTGCCGGCCAGGGGATGGTTACAGAAACCCTGAACTTATCACAGCTCGACGGCTACAGGACCGGTGGCACAATTCATCTGATCATCAACAACCAGATCGGCTTCACTACAGCACCGACCGATTCCCGTTCGACCCTTTACGCAACAGATGTTGCCAAAATGCTCAATACGCCGATTTTCCATGTTCACGGCGATGATCCTGAAGCCATGATCCAGGCTGCCAACGTTGCCCTCGACTACCGTCAACGCTACCGCAAAGACATCGTTATCGAGATAATCTGTTATCGCCGCCATGGTCACAACGAAGGGGATGAACCCTTTTTCACTCAGCCGCTGATGTACGAGAAAATCCGCAACCATCCCTCCACTGTTGAGATTTATAAAAATCAACTATTGATGGAAGGGATCAGCGAAGAAAAGCTTGGTCAACTCAGCGCTGAAGTCAACAAGCGCCTGGAAGACGCTATGGAGCGCCAGGTTTGTGGTCTGCATGAAATTTTCCTCAAGCAATGGTCACATATCTCCCGCAACTTCAGCTTTGACCCGGTTGAAACCGGTGTTGGCGCCGAGACACTGCGTGAATTGAGCGGACAACTGGTCGCCTTGCCCTTGCAATTTTCCGCCCACCGTAAAATCAAGGCACTGCTGAAAAAACGCCACGATGCCATCAGCGAAGATAGCGGCATGGACTGGGGAACGGTAGAAGCCCTGGCGTTTGCAAGCCTGGTCAATGAGGGCACATCTATCCGTCTGTCAGGACAGGATTCCCGGCGCGGCACCTTCAACCACCGTCACGCAACCCTTTACGACTCCAAGACCCCGGCAAAGCACACCCCCCTGGCCGAAATCGCCAAGACCTCCGGCTGCCGTTTCGACGTCTATAACAGTCTGCTGTCAGAAGCTGCCGTTATGGGCTTCGATTACGGCTATTCAGTCGAGACTCCCGACGACCTGACCATCTGGGAGGCCCAATTTGGAGATTTTGCTAATGGTGCCCAGGTGATTATCGACCAATTTATCGCCAGCAGTCTGTCGAAATGGGATCGCCCCACTGGCATCACCCTTTTCCTCCCTCACGGCTATGAAGGACAAGGGCCGGAACACTCCAGCGCCCGTATTGAGCGGTTTTTACAACTCTGTGCCGACAACAACATGATTCTCGCCAACCCCAGCACCCCGGCGCAGTTTTTTCATCTGTTACGCCGCCAGATGCGTCACCGCTACCGCCGCCCTTTGGTTATCTTCACCCCTAAAGCGCTCCTGCGCCATCCTGCTTGCGTATCATATCTGAAGGATCTGGAAGAAGGGCACTTCAGAGAGATTATGCCCGACCCCCTGAACGTAAAAAAATGCCGGCGAGTGCTTCTGTGTTCCGGCAAAATCTTTTACGAACTTGCCCAGCGCCGCGAAGACGATGGGCACAATGACGTTGCTATTGTCAGAATTGAACAGCTTTACCCCCTTCATAAAGATATGTTGAACGAAATTCTCAGCAGCTACCCGGCGCAGGCGGAATATTACTGGGTTCAGGAAGAGATCGCCAACGCTGGTGGCTGGCATCACATGCGCCCACGACTGCGGCATTTGATCGGCAAGGAGCCGATTTACGTTGGCCGCAAGGCCTCGGCAAGCACTGCCGTCGGCTCGCATCGGATTCACAAGGAAGAACAGGAACAGATCCTTCACAATGCATTTGCACCCGCAGACAGAGGTTGAATATGGAGATCAAGGTACCCCAGGTAGGAGAATCGATTGTCGAGGCCGAAATCGGCGAATGGTTCAAAAAAGATGGCGATTACGTCACCAAGGACGATCTACTCCTGGAGCTGGAAACGGAAAAGGTCAACGTAGAACTGAATGCTGAAGCATCGGGGCGCCTGACAATTCTTGCCAAAAATGGCGAAACGGTGAAGATCGGGGCGGTCATCGGACGTATCGACACGTCTGCCGAAGAAACCGGCAACAACGCGGAAACAAACGAGGCAAAAGGTAAAGAATCCCAGTCCGAAGAAAAGATTGAAGAGACGCAGGAACAGGAAAGAAAAGAGGAGTCCAAAAACACAAAAGAAGAGGATAAAACAGACTCCGAAAAAAAACCGATGAATCCGGCCGTACCCAAAATTGCGGCGGAGCGTGGGATTGACCCGGAAAAGATTAAAGGAAGTGGTCGTGACGGACGGGTTCTGGTCGATGATATCCCTGCCGAAAAGAAACACAAAGAAGAGAAAAAAGAGCAGCCAACGGAGGCAGAAAAAACATCTGCGGAGAAAAAAACATCAGAACACCCGGATCGCACAGAGCGCGTCGCTATGACCCGGATCCGGCGAAAAATTGCCGAACACCTGCTCAAGGCCAAGCAGGAAACGGCCATGCTGACCACCTTCAACGACGCTGACATGAGTCGGGTCATCGCCCTGCGCAACAATTATAAAGAAGCCTTCCTGAAAAAATATGACATTCCCCTGGGCTTTATGTCGTTCTTTGTCAAAGCCTGCGCCGAAGCCCTAAAGACTTATCCCGAGGTTAACGCCAGCATCGACGGCACCGACATCATCTATCATCATTACCGTGACATCGGTGTGGCCGTCGGCAGCAAACGCGGGTTGGTCGTACCGGTTATACGTGATGCTGACCACCTCGGCTTTGATGAAGTCGAGGCGACTATCCGTGACCTTGCCGTCCGTGCCGATAGTGGCAAGCTGAGCCTGGACGAGCTGGAAGGGGGAACCTTTACCATTTCCAACGGCGGCATCTACGGCTCGGTGCTCTCCACCCCCCTGCTCAATCCGCCACAGAGCGCAATCCTCGGCATGCATGCCATCCAGGATCGCGCGGTGGTGCGCGACGGTAACATTGTCATACGCCCGATCATGAATCTGGCGTTGAGCTACGATCATCGGTTGATCGACGGGCAACAGGCAGTGAGTTTCTTGAAACAGGTTAAAACCTACATCGAAACACCGGAAACCCTGCTGCTGAAATTATGAGGGCACCGAGACCCGATATTCCAACAGATTTTTATCATTCCCTAGTGCTTTTAGCGAGGATCATTCTATCTGGGTTCAAAGCTACACTGGATTCCCGCCTTCGTGGGTATGACAGCTAAGGGTCTACAACTAGTTGGTTAAGGAGATTAAAGTATCCATGTCGAATACAAATTACGACCTGATCGTCATCGGTGGCGGACCGGGAGGCTATGTCGCAGCAATTCGAGCCGCTCAACTGGGTTTTAGTGTTGCCCTGGTAGAGAAGCGTGACACCCTGGGCGGCGTCTGTCTCAATGAAGGCTGCATTCCGAGCAAGGCCCTGCTTGAATCGAGTGAACTTTATGCCCGTACCCGTCACGAACTGGCGGAGCATGGCGTTGACGTCGGCGAGGTAAAACTCAACCTGGAACAAATGATGACCCGCAAAGAGGAGATCATCAACAAGTTGACCGGCGGTATTGCCGGACTGATGAAAAAAAACAAGATCAAGGTTTTTACGGGGGCTGGGGAGTTGTTACCAAAAGAACAAGAGTTGTGCCGCCTCAATATTATCAGCGGTGATGACAAGCAGGAAATCGCCGCAAAAAATCTCCTATTGGCTACCGGCAGTGAAGCTATCGAACTGAAGCATCTACCCTTTGACGGAAAAAAAATCATCAATGCCCGTGATGCCCTCAGCCTGACCGAAGTTCCGCAACGATTGCTGGTTGTCGGCGGAGGCGTCATTGGACTGGAGATGGGGTCAGTCTGGAGCCGCCTCGGCGCGCAAGTCACCGTGGTTGAGATGCTTCCGCAAATCCTGCCGCAGACCGATCCTCAGGTCGCCCAAACCCTGCAGCGTAGCCTCAAAAAACAAGGACTGGACATCCGCCTCGAAACCCGGCTGGAGAAAATCAGCTCCGGTGATAAAGAAATCACCGCCACCCTTACGACAGCAGACAAGCAGGAAGAGATCGTCTGTGACAAGATTCTGGTTGCCGCCGGTCGCCGGGCCCGTACCGACGGATTGAACCTGGATGCGGTCGGGCTGAAGCCCAACAAGGCCGGTCAGCTCGATATTGATGAGAACTTCCAGACCACTACTGCCGGCATTTACGCTATCGGCGACCTGGTGGCAGGCCCGATGCTGGCTCACAAGGCCAGTGACGAAGGGGTTGTCTTCGCCGAGCGTCTCGCCGGTCAGGCAGCAACCATCAACTATCCGGGAATTCCCGGGGTTACCTACACCTGGCCGGAAGTGGCCTCCGTCGGCCATACGGAAGAACAACTCAAGGAAAAAAACATCCCCTACAAAGCCGGTAAATTTTTTTTCAGTGCCAGCGGGCGTGCCCTCTGCAACGGTACCACCGACGGCTTTATCAAGGTTCTGGCGGATCCCGACAGTGGCCGCGTTCACGGAGTCCATATGGTCGGACCGCACGCTTCCGAGCTGATCGCTGCAGCGGCAACAGTTTATTCCTTCGGCGGCAGCGTCCATGATCTGGCCGTTACCAGCCATGCCCACCCGACGCTGGCGGAAGTATTCAAAGAAGCAGCCCTGGCCGTCAATAAAGAGGCCATTCATGCCTGATTCATAGCGGCAATTTTTTTATTGAGCTAACCAGAAATGAAAATTGTCCATCTATTTATTGCAAAGGATTAAACATTGAAATCGTTAAAAAAACTGTTACTGGTCGTTATTCTTATCAGCGCGGTAATTGCTGCTGTTGCCTATTTTCGTGACACCACCCCACCTCTCGTTTCCCTTACCCCGGGTGAAGGACCGGTATCCCCGCTAACACCATTTTTTCTCGCTATTGAAGATGATGGTGCCGGCATCAAGGAGGTCCAGGTGCATCTGTCACAAGGAGATCTTCGTATTCAGTTAGCCCACGAGGACTTCCCCGCGGCCACAAAAGATGCCCGGATCGAATTCAATCTGGAAGGGTTGCGCCTGCGCGAAGGACTTTTTACTATCGAAGTCAGTGCTCAGGACCATTCCATATATCGCCTCGGCCAGGGAAATGTGGAAGACATCTTCTTTCAGCTGACCTACGATTCCCGTCCGCCAACCATTTCGGTCATGAGTCGCGCCCATAATTTTACCCGGGGGGGATCCGGACTGGTGACCTTCTCCCTTGACGAACCTGTCAGTCGGGCCGGGGTCTTTTTTGGCGATCATTTTTTCCCGGCTTATCCTCAAGAATCGGGCATACATGTCAGCGCAGTTACTTTCCCCTACTACCTGGAACCAAAGGATTTTGTTCCCCGCATTGTTGCTGTCGATCTCGCCGGCAATGAACGCCAGGCGGGGATTTATTATCGCGCCAACAATCGACAATTCCGCCAACGCCAGATCACCATTACCGACAACTTTCTGGATATGACTCTGCCGGAATTCATGCATCAGGTGCCGAACTTTGATACTCCCCTGGAAACCTTTCTCTATATCAATCAGGAAGTCCGCAGGGAAAATCGAGCCACGGTTGCTGCCCTGGCCGAGAAAACCCACCCGGAACCTCTGTGGGAGGGAGTTTTTCTGCGTCAGCCTAGAGCCGCAACGCAGGGATTGTTCGCCGACCATCGGACCTATATCTACAATGGTAAAGAAATTGATCGTACCGTCCACCTTGGTTATGATCTTGCGTCGGTCGCTCAGGCTGAAATTATCGCCACCAACACCGGCAAAGTCATATTCAACGACTTTCTTGGAATTTACGGTCTCTGTATTGTTATTGACCATGGCCTCGGCATTCAGACCCTTTACGCTCACCTGAGCCAGAGCCATGTTGATGTTGGTCAAATGATTAACCGCGGCGACGTGATCGGTCGCAGTGGCGTTACCGGCCTCGCCGGTGGAGATCATTTGCATTTTGAAGTCCTGGTTGGCGGTATCCCCACTCAACCTATTGAATGGTGGGATGCCAACTGGCAGTACAACAACATCGACAGCAAGCTCAAGACGGAATAATTATTTCCCGCTAGTTGGTGTTCATCCGCAAATCAATTGGGAATTGCTTGACTGATTACAGGCTGTGGCCTACTAACTTGTCTATTTTCTCTTTGTAATGAAAGGTACCTCGATGAAAAAAACAATGGTGATGATACTTGTTGTGCTACTTGCCGGCTTTACCGGACATGCTTTTGCTCAAGGCAAACAGGTCAAGGCAGGTTTTGTCTACGTTGGCCCGGTTGGGGATGCCGGTTGGACCTTTGCCCACGATCAGGGCCGCAAGGAAATGGAAAAACTCCCATTTGTTGAACCCTCCACCTATATCGAATCGGTTCCCGGTGGTGCTGAATCGGCACGTGTTATCAATGGTCTGGTCCGGCGTGGCCACAACCTGATTTTCACCACCAGTTTCGGCTATATGGACGCAACCATTGATGTCGCCGCGCGCAACAAGGATGTGGTTTTCATGCATGCATCCGGTTACAGAACCGCCGAAAATGTTGGTACTTACTTTGGACGCATGTACGAGCCACGCTATCTTTCCGGTATGATCGCCGGTAAAATGACGGAAAAGAATATCGTCGGCTATGTTGCCGCCTTCCCGATTCCGGAGGTCATCCGTGGCATCAACGCTTTTACCCTCGGTGTCCGCAGTGTCAACCCTGATGCCCAGGTTCGCGTCGTCTGGACCCAGACCTGGTTTGATCCGGGCGTAGAGCGCGATGCGGCCGACAGTCTGCTCGATGTCGGTGCCGATGTTCTGGCCATGCATCAGGATGCGCCCGCCACTCTTCAGGCGGCAGAAGCCCGTGGAGCCTATGTTATCGGCTATAACAGTGACAACCGACGCTTTGCACCTAATGCCTTTCTGACCGCTCCTGTCTGGAACTGGGGGCCGCTGTATTCCCATATTGCCCAGGCCGTTCATGACGGAACCTGGTCATCAGAGCAGATCTGGTGGGGAATGAAAGAGGATCTGGTACAACTGGCCACTCTAAGCGACAGAATCCCCGCTGATGTACAGACTCTGGTCAATGAGCGTGCGGAAGAAATCAGAACCGGCAATTTTCACCCCTTCACCGGCCCGATCAAGGACCGTGACGGCAACGAAGCTCTGGCTTCCGGTCAGATCATGAGTGACCCTGATCTGCTGAGTATGAATTTTTTCGTTGAAGGGGTTATCGGAACCTTGTCTAACTGATCCTCTTTTTAAGACGGCACGTCTGGTAACAGGCGTGCCGATTTTTTATGCCTGAATTGCTTCAGATCGAACATATCAGGAAAACCTTCCCCGGCGTCATCGCCCTCGATGACGTTTCTTTTACCGTTGCTACGGGAGAAATACACACAATTTTAGGGGAAAATGGTGCCGGCAAAAGCACCCTGATGAATGTGCTGACCGGACTGTACCACCCCGATTCCGGAAAGATGTGTCTGGACGGCACAGAAGTCCACTTCACCAGCCCCCGCGATTCGCTGGCTTGCGGCATCGGCATGGTTCATCAGCACTTCATGCTGGTACCGGCCCATAGTGTTTTTGAGAATATTCTCCTGGCCCTGGACAAGGTCCCTCTGCTCTATAACCGCAAACAATATCAGCAAAAAATTCAGAAGATCATCGACACCTTTGAACTGGATCTCGATCTTGACACCGAGGTCTGGAAGCTGTCCATCGGAGCACAGCAGTGGATCGAACTGATCAAACTACTGTTGCGCGACTGCCGTCTGTTAATCCTTGATGAACCGACGGCAGTTCTTACTCCTCAGGAAACCGATCGCCTGTTCAGAGTGTTACGCCTGTTGCAGGAACAGGGCAAAAGCATTATTTTCATCTCACACAAAATGCGTGAGGTGGTAGAAATCTCTGACCGGGTTACGGTGTTAAAAAAAGGGCGCAGCATCAGTACCCTTGATCGCGGCAGCTTTGATCGGGAAATCCTGGCCGGACTCATGATCGGCCAGGACAAGATACCCGAGTGGCAGAAAAACCTGCAGATGTCGGAAAATATCGTCCTTGATATCCGTAATCTTTCCGTTCGCAATGATCGTGGACTGGCCGATCTGGACCAGGTCAGCCTGCAACTCAAAGAGGGAGAGATTCTTGGAATTGCCGGTATTGCCGGCAACGGCCAGAAAGCCCTTGCTGAAGCCCTGACCGGGCTTAAACCTGTGACCAGGGGTAAAATTTTTGCCGGCGAAGTCGACATCACTCACAGCACCGCTCGTTCTTCCTACATCTCCGGCATTGCCCATATTCCGGAAGATCGCAAAAGTATCGGTATCGCTCCGGATCTGGACGTTGCTGACAACCTGATCATGAAGAGCTACAAAAACCCGTTGTTCAGGCGTGGTTTTTTTCAGAATCGGGGAGCCATCCGCCGCAATGCTGAGGATAAAGTGTCCCGCTTTGCCATTAAGACCGGACCCGATGGCTCGCCGGTGCGCTATCTCTCCGGCGGCAACATTCAAAAAGTCATTATTGCCAGAGAACTCTCTGAAAACCCTCGTGTTCTGGTTGCCCTCTACCCTACCCGCGGCCTCGATATCGGTAGCGCCGAATATATTCACAAGGTCATTGTCGAAGGGGCTGGTCGTGGCATGAGTACCATCCTGATTGCTGAGGACCTGGACGAACTCCTTAAACTCAGCGATCGCATTGCTGTCATGTTCCGCGGTCGCATCATCGGCTATGCTGACCCACGCCGGACCACACGCGAAGAGATCGGTTTGATGATGAGCGGTGAAAGACAGGATCAGGCTTCATGAAACTGGTTATTGAACGCCGTGACACCTCTTCAACCCTGATGCGCTTCGCTGCCCCGGTTGCATCAATCTTCGTGGCCCTGGCCTTTGCCGGCTTTCTGCTTCTGGCCGCTGGTATCAACCCCCTGGAAGCGTACCGTGAAATTCTGATAGAGGCTGTCGGTTCCACCTACGGACTGTCGGAAACCCTGGTCAAGGCTACCCCTCTGATCCTCGCCGGGCTGGGCGTCAGCATCGCTTTCCGTATGCAGATCTGGAACATTGGTGCCGAAGGACAGATCTACATAGGGGCCATGGGAGCTACCTGGGTCGCCCTTTTTTCCGGCCTCGAAAACCACTGGATGCTGATGATCACCATGTTCAGCGCCGCCTTTATCTGCGGCGGTCTCTGGGCCGGTGTCGCCGGATTCCTGCGGGCCCGCTGGAGTGTCAATGAGGTTATCGTCACCCTGTTGATGAATTATATTGCCATCCTCCTTGTTGACTACCTGGTATACGGTCCCTGGCGCGATCCGCAGGGATTCAACTTTCCCCTGACCGCCCAATTTGCTGACGCCGCCCGTTTTGCAAGCTTTTTCGACACCCGGCTACACAGCGGTTTTTTTCTCGCTCTCGTCTTTGCCCTGCTCCTTTACCTGTTCATGGAACGTACTGTCTGGGGTTATCAGATCAAGGTTATTGGCAGCAACCCGCAAGCGGCACGCTACGCCGGGATGCGCACAGGACAAGCAGTCTTCTGGGTGCTGTTCTTAAGCGGTGCCATTGCCGGAGTTGCCGGTTTCAGTGAGGTTGCCGGCCTGCAGTATCGACTGCAACACGGACTTTCCCCCGGCTATGGTTATACTGCCATTATCATCGCCTGGCTGGCGCGACGCAGTGCCATAGGCGTTGTTATCGTCTCACTGCTGATGGGAATTCTGCTGGTCGGCGGTGACAGTCTGCAAATGTTGTGGCAACTGCCGATAGCCTTTGTTTATGCTTTTCAGGGGCTGATTCTGTTTTTTCTGCTGGGGTCGGACTTCTTTATCCAATACCGACTCAAGCTGATCAGGGGAATTCGTCATGGTTGAAATTCTGCTGGATGCCACAGTCCGAGCGGGCACACCGATTCTTTTTGCCACCCTGGGAGCCATCCTCAATGAACGAGCAGGGATCATCAATCTGGGGATTGAAGGCCTGATGCTCATCGGCGCCCTGGCCGGATTTGCCGGCACCTTCTACAGTGGGTCTCTGCTGATCGGAGTGCTCTGTGCCTTTATTGCAGCCTTTGTTGCCGGCAGCATCCATGCCCTTATTACCGTCCCCCTACGCGGCAACCAGATCGTCAGCGGCCTGGCCCTGACCATGTTCGGCATTGGCGTTACGGCACTATTCGGCCGCGGCATGGTCGGTGAGACCATCGTCGGTCTTGAGCGCATTGCCCTTCCCGGCCTGTCGCAACTGCCTATTGTCGGACGTGCCCTGTTTCAACAGGATCTGCTCATCTACATCAGTTTTATCCTGGTGTTTCTGATCTGGTTCTTTTTATATCGCACCCGCATTGGACTTGGCCTGCGAACCGTCGGCGAAAATCCGGCGGCCGCAGACACTTGCGGCATATCCGTCAGCCTCTACCGTTTTCTTGCCGTCACTACCGGCGCCGGGCTGGTTGGCATCGGTGGAGCTTATTTAAGCCTGGCCATGACCCCCATGTGGATTGAGAACATGTCCGCCGGACGTGGCTGGATTGCCGTGGCACTGGTGATCTTTTCCGGCTGGTCGAGCCACAGGGCGATGCTCGGTGCTTACCTGTTCGGCGGCATCACTGCTATGCAACTGCGCTTTCAAGCCATTGGCACCGATATCAGCACACACATTCTGCAAATGCTTCCCTACATTTTCACCATTCTGGTACTGGTGGTATCAACGATACGCCTGCAGAAAGGGTCCAGCCAACAACCACAGGGACTTGGCCAGCCCTATGACCGAGAGGATCGCAAATGACCGCAGCCCGACAAGCTTTAATCCAGCGTTTCCGTGAAGAAGGCTCTATTCAAGGAGATATCGTTAAGGTTGACAGTTTTCTCAATCACATGGTTGATCCCGCCCTCATGCGGGTTGTTGGACAGGACCTTGCCGAACGCTTCAAAAGCAATGGGATTAACAAGATCCTCACCGCCGAAAGCAGTGGCATCATGGTCGCCCAGGCGGTGGCGACAGAATTGAATATCCCTTTTATTTTTGCGAAAAAAAAACGCTCCGTGACCATGAAAAAGTTTTACACGGCAAGCAGCTATTCCTACACCAAGCAGGAAGCTACAACCCTTTACGTCTCACATGAGGTGCTGCAACCCGGGGAAAGGATTCTGTTTATCGATGATTTTTTCGCCAAGGGAACAACCCTCAAAGCCCTCACCGAAATTATCCGTCAGGCGCGTGCCGAGCTGGCCGGGTGCGCCGTCATCATCAACAAATCAAAACGTGAGGATATTGAGTCGATTCTTCATCTGAATGAGCTGAAAACTCTGCAAAAACCAAAGTAAAACAGGTAAACGGCGGCCTGGATGTTCTCCTTTTCCCGCTTTGGCATCATCTGTGCTAACTCTTCCTTTGTGACAATGAAGTCATTCTCATAGCGCAACCTACCGGAAGGGAGATTCATCGATGTTCCACCAGAACCAACTGCTTTTCAGAGCCCTGCTTGATATCGGCAAGGAACTGGCGTCCATCACCGACATCGATCCGCTTCTACAGCGGATTTTGCAGGTATCTCAAGAGGTTTTCACCTTTGA
Organism: Geobacteraceae bacterium; assembly: GCA_007125165.1. Classification (GTDB taxonomy): domain Bacteria; phylum Desulfobacterota; class Desulfuromonadia; order Desulfuromonadales; family Geopsychrobacteraceae; genus Pelovirga. The sequence continues at coordinate 27,121 of SLDV01000002.1, forward strand.
CAACGCCATTATCCGCCTGCTTGATGCTGAAAAAGGCACCCTCGAAACAGCCGCCAGCTACGGTTATAGTGAAGAGGCCATCTCTCGGCCAATCATGTTGGGCCAAGGGATCATGGGCAAGACGGCAAAGTTCGGACGCCCTTACCTGATTAATAATATTGCACCTGAAGATGACTACATTCCCGGCATTGATGCGGCCCGTTCAGAAATGGCTGTTCCCTTGATCGCACGGGATAAGGTAATCGGTGTCTTTAACGTCGAAAGCCAGCAGTCAGACGCCTTTACTGCCCAGGACTGCGACACCCTGGCAATCCTCGCCGGACAGGCGGCTATCGCTATCGACAACGCCCACCTGTACCGCGATCTGTGCCAGGTATCCCAGGAGAAAGAACATCTCTACCAACTTAACAAACAGATTCTTTCCAGCATCAGTATCGGCATCTACACTATTGACACGCACATGTGCATCACCTCATGGAACCGGAGCATGGTCAATATGAGCGGAATTTCCGTTGAGACCGCCCTTGGTAAGCCGTTGCTTGATCTGTTCCCTAACCTGAAGGAAGAAGGCGTTGCCGACCATCTGCACAATGTTTTGCTTCTTGGAGAACCCCAGCGTCTGCGCATTCTTCATCGTGGTCAGGCCGGTCAGAATCGACTGCAGAATCGCTTTATGGCACCCCTGCAGGTGGGTGATGAACGGGTTGGTGCCGTTGTTGTAGTAGAAGACATAACCGAATTCGAACAACTGCTGGAGCAAACCCTGCAATCGGAAAAACTGGCAGAAATCGGTCGCATGAGTGCCGGTATCGCACACGAAATCAACAACCCTTTGGCAGTGATCAGTTATGCCTGTCAAATATTGCAGGAGGAACAACAGCCCATCAAACAGCAACACGAGATGCTTGAACGCATCGGCCTGGAAGTCGAACGTTTACAACATCTTACATCAGAATTGCTCTCCTACTCAGGTCGTCAGGAAGACAGACGTGCACCGACGGATCTTAATCAGACCCTTGAGGACGTATTGACCCTTCTGTCCTACGAATTCAAGAAACATGGGGTCAAGATCACTACAGACTTAGTCAATCTGCCTTCGCAAGACCTGGACACCAACAAATTCAAGCAGATTTTTCTCAATCTGATATTAAATGCGGTCCAGGCTATGGGATCAGAGGGGGGAATCCATATCAAAACACGCATTACTAGGGATCAGTTTATCCTGGTACAGATTATCGATTCCGGACCGGGCATTCCCGATCACCTCAAAGAGCAGATTTTCGAGCCATTTTTTACCAACCGCAAGGATGGGACCGGCACCGGACTGGGACTTTATCTGTGCCGTAAAATTATCAACTCTTATCAGGGAAGCCTTGGCGTTACCGACAACCCCAAAGGCGGCAGCTGTTTTGAACTGAAGTTGCCGATCTCAAACAGATAGACCGATAGGAAGGCTTGCTCTTTTTTTGTCCAGCACCTCAGGATATTGCCTAAATAAAGTGCAACTTTAAAAGATCAATAGATTCAACTACCGCAATAACGCAGAAAAGCAGGCTTGGCACAAACCATGCTAAGTAACAAATAAACCGGCAACGAGGTCACCCGCCGCTACCAGAAAGGTCTGCGGCGAAACGACGGTTTTCACGCTGTCACAACAGAATAGAAGCTGGAGCAAAGGCGCTCTGAACTCACCGCAAGGGTTCATTGCGCTTTTATTTTTTACAACCGCAAAGGAGAGGTAATGGGATGAAAAAAGTAGAATGCATCATCAAACCGTTCAAACTTGAAGACGTCAAGAACGCGATCTGCGAGCTTGGAATTACCGGCATGACAGTCAGTGAAGTACGTGGATTTGGTCGGCAGAAAGGGCACACGGAAATTTATCGTGGCGCTGAATATCAGGTCGATTTTATCCCCAAAATCAAGCTCGAAATGGTCGTGGCGACTGACCGGGTTGAAGAACTCGTAAGTGTTATTCAGCGCGAAGCCAATACCGGGCGCATCGGTGACGGAAAAATATTTGTCAGCAGTATTGACCAATCAATACGTATCCGTACCGGTGAGTCCGGTAAAGACTCCCTTTAGTTTCCCTTTTTGAACACTTATTTCGCGTAAAAGGAGATATGAGAATGAGAAAACAACTGATTTTACTCGCCGGGATGGTTCTGTTGCCGAGCCTGGCTCTCGCTGAGGAGAGTGCTATTTCAGAAGTTGCCTATATCCTCAACAGCTTTTCTTTCCTGATCAGTGGTGTACTGGTTATGTGGATGGCCGCCGGGTTTTCCATGCTTGAAGCCGGCATGGTCCGCTCAAGAAATGTGGCGACCATCTGCCTGAAAAATATTTCTCTGTATTCCATCGCCGGCATTCTCTATTACATGGTCGGCTACAATCTGATGTACGCCGGTGTCGACGGAGGCTTTATCGGTAGTCTCGGACTCTGGGGTCCGGATGATGCAGCAGCTCTGGCGGGGGATTACTCGGGTGAATACGCCAGTGGTTCCGACTGGTTCTTCCAGATGGTGTTTGTCGCTACGGCCGCTTCCGTCGTCTCCGGAACCGTCGCTGAGCGGATAAAGCTCTGGCCTTTTCTTGGTTTTGTTGTCCTCTTGACCGGCATCATTTATCCCATCCAGGGAGCCTGGAGCTGGGGCGGCGGCTGGCTGGATGAAATGGGGTTCGCCGATTACGCCGGTTCAACTATTGTGCACTCCGTTGGCGGCTGGGCCGCTCTGACCGGTGCCATTATCCTCGGTGCCCGGACCGGCAAATATGGCAAGGATGGCCGCATCACTCCCCTGCCCGGCTCCAATATGCCCCTGGCAACCCTGGGAACATTTATCCTGTGGATGGGCTGGTTCGGCTTTAACGGTGGTTCGGTTCTGGCCCTGGGGTCAGCCGACGCGGTTATCGAGATGTCGAATGTCTATCTCAACACCAATCTGGCTGCTGCCGGTGGTCTGGTTGCCGCTATTATCACACTGCAACTGATTTACAAAAAGGTCGATCTATCCATGGCTCTCAACGGCGCCCTCGCCGGGCTTGTGTCGATTACTGCAGAGCCCTCAACACCCTCCCCCGGGATGGCAGTGCTTATCGGTGCCATTGGTGGTATTCTGGTGGTGGTGGCGATTCCGCTCCTCGACAAACTCAGGATCGATGACGTTGTCGGTGCCGTTTCCGTCCATCTGGTCTGCGGAATCTGGGGAACTCTGGCTGTGCCCCTGACCAACTCAGACGCCAGCTTTGTGGTACAGCTTGTAGGTATTATCTCCGTCGGCGCCTTTGTTATAGCCGCCAGCGCTGTGGCATGGCTTGCTCTGAAATTCACTGTCGGCATCCGGGTCAGCAAAGAAGTTGAAATGAACGGCTGTGATTCGTCCGAACTCGGCATGGAGGCCTACCCTGACTTCCGCGGTGGTTCTTCCGGTCTGTCTTCGGGTTGATTCTTCTGACTCTAAATTGAAACGCAGATCACTGCTGAAACTTAACCCGTAACCCGGACGTGCAGAAACCTGACTGGTCTCTGCACGTCCGGCTAATTGAGGATTCCGTATGAAAAAAGCCCTTATTGTTGATGATGAACCCCTGATTCGCAGACAGGTAGCGGAAGCCTTGAGTGATTACGGTTTTGACAAGCTTTTCGAAGCAGCCGATGGTTCTCAGGCCGTTGCTCTGGCTACCACAGAACAACCATTGCTGATCATCATGGATGTATCCATGCCGGTGATGGATGGCATCACCGCAGCGGCAACCATCAACAGAAAACCCAGCGGCGCCCTTGTTCTACTCACCGGCACCACAGATGGCGACACCGTTGCCCGCGCCCTGGAGGCCGGAATACATCATTACCTGATGAAACCCTTTCGCGCGGAGCAACTGAAAATTACCATCGACATGGCCATTCACCAGTTTGTCCAGATGTCCAACCTGCGCGACGAGGTGGCGGCACTGAAAGAAAGTCTGGAAACAAGAAAGCTGGTCGACCGGGCCAAGGCACTGCTGATCAACAAAGGCATGAAGGAACCTGAAGCTCATCGCAAATTACAGAAACTGGCCATGGATAAACGCAAGAGCCTCAAGCAGGTAGCTGAAGCCATCCTGCTGATGGAGGGATAAGCTGAACGGTCATATAACGACCATGAACCTGTGCAATCTCCCCCCCTGGTCGATTGCGTCCTATCATTTCAATGAGCACCCTCAGCGGATTCGCATTCAGGGAACAGATCGCATCAACAGGCTGTTGGATCAGCTCGATACTATTAACGATCTTCATCAATGCGGTGCGCTCTTTCACGACTTCATGGACGTTACCTTCCAGCTTCATCAGTGGCAACGGGAAGACTCACAAAACAGTAGAAAAAGTTTGAAAAACAGTTACTTAAGATTCTTGCGCGGTTGGCTTTTCGACAGTAATTCGGTTGAAGGGGCGGTACTCAAAGGATGGGTGGAGTCGCGCCTGGGGTTGCTGCCGACCTTTCACCACAGCATGATCGACAGCATTCATTCGGAAAAATACTTCCGCTATCTCGTTGATCGAATGCGCGGATCGGCCAGAACCAGTGCCATTCTGTCGCAACTTGATCTTCTCTATGAATATGTACAGTATCTGCTGCACCGCAATCCATCTGCAACCCATCTGACCCTGTACCGGGGAGTCAATGAACTCGAAGATCATGTCATCCTGAAGCGAAGCAAACACTGTTGTCTGATGCGCCTGAATAACCTGAATTCCTTCACTTCCAATTTTGAACGTGCCTGGGAATTCGGTTCGCGCGTTCTGCAGACAGAAGTTCCCTTAACCAAGGTCTTTTTCCTTTCCGGTGTTCTCCCAAAATCCCTGCTCAAAGGTGAGGATGAATTTCTGGTCATTGGCGGAGACTATGAGGTCAGAATACTGATTGGCGGATGAACAGTGCAGAGCATGAAAAAATCCTGTCACGGGCCCGAGCTGCCTTTTTAGGTCTGGCTCTGGGTGATGCCCTGGGGGCAACAACGGAATTCATGACAGCAACGGAAATCCGGCATCAATACCGGCTCCATAAGAATATCATCGGCGGGGGCTGGCTGGGGATCAAGCCGGGACAGGTTACTGACGATACTGAGATGTCTCTGGCTCTGGCACACGCAGTTGTGACTGCCGGCAGCTGGAATTTAGTACGGATTGCTGACCATTTCGTCGCCTGGATGCGCTCGAAGCCCATCGACATCGGCGCGACGGTACGCAAGGGCATTCGTGCCTATCTGCACAAAGGCGTACTGGAAATGCCACCAAATGAATGGGATGCCGGCAATGGTGCAGCGATGCGTATGTGTCCGGTAGCTCTGGTCAGTTATGGCGGTCGCGAATTGCTTAAGCGCTACACCATCGAGCAAGCGCACCTGACCCATCACCACCCGCTGTCAGATGCCGGATGTCTGTGTATCGGTAACATGCTTCATGTGGCCATGGCCGGTGGTGATCGTTTTGCCCTGCACGAACTGACGCGTCAACTGGTAGAGCAGCATCCGAATTTTCGTTTTAATAACTATAATGGCCAGGCGTCCGGTTACATCGTTGATACCTTGCGCACCGTTTTTCACTTTTTGTTCACCACCGCCGATTTTGAAGAATGTCTGGTTGGCGTGGTCAACCAGGGGGGAGACGCGGACACCACCGGTGCCATCGCCGGCATGATCGCCGGAGCGCTTTATGGTGAAGAGGGCCTGCCCCGGCACTGGCTGAAAAAACTCAATCGCACCGTACGCACCGACATTGAACAATTGACTCCCCAGCTGCTGGCCCTGGCGCCGGCGTTTAACCAAACGTAACTATTCAGCTCGTTTCCATGGCGCCGGGTCGGGAGTCCGGTGCTGAACAGATATAAACAACCAAACTGAAGTTGTCACCTACCCAAGGAGAAGGCTCATGGCTACAAGCACGCTCATACCCCTCAACATTGCAGCCGAAAAATCCCATACAACCACCCTCAACCTGTTGATGCATATCAAACGCGGGCTGTTACCAGCCGAAGAGCGCGACGGCCGCTGGTTTATCAGTGAAGTGGATCTCAATGCCTTTATTGCCGAAAACCGCAAGGCCGAACCAGGTGGAATCTGTGTCCATAACAGTTGCGGCAAAGGCTGCGGCAGTCGTAGCGAAGGATAAGGCGATGAATATCAGCATTATTCCATCAAACCTTTTTTATCGCTATCGCCACAAAAAGGAGACCCGTGATCTGCCGAAATTTCAGGGTAAGCCGGATAGCCACCCTTTTGATCGCGATGATCTCTACGAGGTCTTACCGATGCTGGAAGCAGTCATGGATGAACTTGACTGCCAGGACGGAGAGATCCTTGAAAAGATCGAGGAGGCCATGCTGATGAAGATGCCCGGCTTTATCAACACCCGAGAGCAGGTCTTTGATTTTCTGGTCGACTTCGCCAAACAGCGCGGGATGCTATGATGACAGCTACAGACAAGACAAAAACAGCCACCATTGGTGACAGGGTCACTGTTCATTATATCGGCACCCTCGATAACGGGGCTATCTTTGACAGTCGTGACAGCAACGATCCCCTGACCTTCATCCTCGGTGAGGAAAGTGTCTTTCCAACCCTGGAGCAGGAGATCTGCGGCATGCACTGTGGTCAGACCAGAAATATCCTGATTCCGACTGAGAAAGCTTACGGCCCACGCAAAAACGACAACCTGCTCAAAGTCGACCGGTCGCAATTTCCTGCAGACAAGACACCTGAACCCGGCACGTTACTGACTATCACCTTCAGCGATGGCGAAGAGCGGATCATGCGCGTGATGAGCTGCGACGACAGGGATGTCACCCTCGATGCCAATCATCCACTGGCTGGTCTCGATCTGACTTTTGCCCTGACCCTGGTCGCTATTGAAGATTGATCATTACGCCAGCAACCTGCCTAGAAATCAGGCAGCAGCCTGGCAAAAACGCCTCATTTGTAAGCACAGATCGCAACATGAAAAAGTTCGAAGTTGCAAAAAAAACTTTTTCAACATAAAAATCGCACTAGATATTAACGACTTAACCTGACCACAACGATTATTGGCACAGCCTGTGCTATCAGGTTAAACATCAACACGTCAGTCCGCTACATTGCAGTAGTTGGCATCTGACCGGTAAAGAAGCCCGAAGGAATCCACATTAAGTGGTCATCCGTTCGGGCTTTTTTGTTTTTTCAAACAGCAGCGGTTGTGAGCTGCTCACCTTTTAGAACCGCACGTCACCGTCGACCGCATTTCCTGGCTTCACTTTTACATTATCCGGCCTGCCGGCAGAACAGTCACATCAACGAAGATGCCGCCAAACTGTTTTTTGTCCGGCCGGCCACCCCAAAACGACGAATAATCGTCAACACTAAGGAGAAACGATCATGGCTGAAAAAAAGATGAGACAAATTGCAATCTACGGCAAAGGCGGCATCGGCAAATCCACAACCACCCAGAACACGGTTGCCGGGCTCGCACAATTAGGGAAAAAGGTACTGATCATCGGCTGTGACCCGAAAGCTGACTCTACCCGACTGATTCTCCACGCCAAAGCTCAGGAGACCGTTATGGATAAGGTTCGGGAACTCGGCACCGTAGAAGATCTGGAACTGGAAGATGTCCTCAGGGTCGGTTTTGGCGGCATCAAGTGTGTTGAATCGGGCGGTCCTGAACCGGGAGTCGGATGTGCCGGTCGCGGTGTTATCACCGCCATCAACTTCTGTGAAGAAGAAGGAGCATATACTCCTGACCTTGACTTTGTTTTCTACGACGTTCTCGGCGACGTTGTCTGCGGCGGTTTCGCCATGCCGATCCGCGAGAACAAGGCCCAGGAAATCTACATCGTCGTATCCGGCGAGATGATGGCCATGTACGCTGCGAACAATATCGCTAAGGGGATCGTAAAATATGCTTCTTCCGGGAGCGTTCGGCTGGCCGGCCTGATCTGTAACAGCCGCAACACTGACCGCGAAGCAGATCTGATCGAAGCTCTGGCTAAGCGGCTGGGTACTCAGATGATCCACTTTGTGCCACGTGACAATCAGGTGCAGCGCGCCGAATTGCGCCGCATGACCGTTATTGAGTACTCACCAGAGCATCCGCAGGCCCAGGAATACCGGGAATTGGCCCGCAAGATCGATGAGAACAAAATGTTTGTTGTTCCCACTCCTATCGAGATTGAAGAACTTGAAGAGTTGCTGATGGAATTCGGCATTATGGAAGCGGACGATGAAACAATTGTTGGTGTTGCAGAAAGCGCATAGATCTTGCGGACTTCATCAGAATAAGGAGCTGATATGGCTGACACAATAAAAGAAATTGACGGCATTACTACCGAGGCGACTGAAGAACTGATCGAGGAAATCCTCGCTGCCTATCCGGAAAAAGCGCGTAAAAAGCGTGCTCCACACTTGGGGGCCAACGAACCGACATCGGCCAAATGTGCTGTACAGTCCAATAAAAAAGTGGTGCCCGGTGTCATGAGTCAGCGCGGCTGTGCCTACGCCGGAGCCAAAGGAGTGGTCTGGGGGCCGATCCGTGACATGGTCCATGTATCCCACGGCCCCGTCGGCTGCGGCGTCTACAGCTGGGGAACGCGACGCAACCTGATGCAAGGAGTTCCTGGCGTCACCTGTTTCCCCCTCGACTTCACCTCCGACTTTCAGGAGAGCGATATCGTTTATGGTGGAGACAAAAAACTCGAAACCCTGTTGCGCGAAGCCGACGAACTATTCCCGTTGAACAAGGGGTTATCGGTACTTTCCGAGTGCCCGGTCGGGCTGATTGGAGATGACATCAATGCCGTCACAAAAAAAATGGAGCAGGAGCTGGGCAAGTTTGTCGTCCCCTGTAACTGTGAGGGTTTCCGTGGGGTCAGCCAGTCTCTGGGGCACCACATCTCCAACGATTCGATCCGCGATCATGTCATCGGCAAACGCGAGTTTGTTGAGCCGGCCGGTCCCTATGATGTCGCCCTGATCGGTGACTACAACATCGGCGGTGATGTCTGGGCAGCCACACCGATCCTTGAAGAGATCGGTCTTAACGTCAAGAGTGTCTGGACCGGCGATGGCGAAATTGAAAAGATTGCCGCCACCGGGCAGGTCAAACTCAATCTGATCCACTGCTACCGCTCAATGAACTACATGTGCAAGGTGATGGAAGAGAAGTGGGGGATTCCATGGATGGAGTACAACTTTTTCGGGCCCACCAAGATCGAGGAAAGCCTGCGCGCCATCGGCGAATTCTTTGATGACACCATCAAACAGAAGGTGGAAGAGGTGATCGCCAAATACAGGCCGATTATGGCGTCCGTTCTCGAAGAATACCGCCCGCGCCTCGAAGGGAAAACCGCCATGCTGTTCGTCGGCGGCCTGCGTCCGCGCCACACCGTTGGCGCCTACGAAGACCTGGGGATAGAGATTACCGGTACCGGCTACGAATTCGCCCACCAGGATGACTACGACCGGACCTCGCCGGAAATGGCGAAAGGGACCCTGATCTACGATGACGCTTCCGAATTTGAACTGGAGAAGTTCGTCGAAAAGATGAAGCCCGACCTGGTCGGTAGCGGTATCAAGGAAAAGTACGTGTTCCAGAAGGCCGGCATCCCCTTCAGGCAGATGCATAGTTGGGACTACTCCGGCCCGTATCACGGTTACGAAGGGTTCAAAATCTTCGCCCGCGACATCGATATGGCGATCAACTCACCCACATGGGGTCTGGTGAAAGCACCATTTTGAACACGACCTTGTAGGGACGTGATTCATCACGCCCTGATTCATCACGCCCTGATTCAATATTCGGGCGCAATGTTGACCACGGGCGCAATGAATTGCGCCCCTACAGGTCACCACGGATTACCCTCGGGCGCAATAACTTGCGCCCCTACAAAGAATGACAACATTCGCCGGATCACCTGCGAAGTCGACACACAAGGAGCAATATCATGAGTACCACTACCGATATCAGACCGGTGACAGAACACACGGCTGAAGAGATAGATCGGGTTAAAAACTGGATCAACAGTGAAGAATACAAGGAAAAGAACTTTGCCCGCAAAGCCTTGGTCATCAACCCGGCACATGCCTGCCAGCCTCTGGGTGCCGAGATGGTCGCCCACGGCTTTGCCGGATCTCTCCCCTTTGTCCACGGCTCCCAGGGGTGTGCCTCCTATTTCCGCAGCACCTTCAGCCGCCACTTCCGCGAACCGGCGTGCGCAACCAGCGATGCCATGACCGAAGACGGAGCCGTATTTGGTGGCCAGAACAACCTGTTTGAAGGACTGGAAAACGCCTACGCCTTGTATAAACCGGCGATCATGCCGGTTTTTACCACTTGTATGCCCGAAGTTATTGGAGACGACCTGACGGCCTTTATCACCAACGCCAAGAACAATGGGCACATTCCGGCAGACCTGCCGACCCCCTATGCCAATACTCCAAGCTTTAACGGAACCCACATCCACGGTTATGACAGCATGCTCAAAGCGATGCTGGAATATCTGACCGAAGGGAAAAAGAACGAGGCGGGCGATAACGGCACCCTCAACCTGATCCCCGGCTTTGAAGGCAACACCGGCAACCTGCGCGAATACAAAAAATACCTTGAAGCCATGGATATCCCCTACACCATGCTCGCCGATATTTCCGATGTGTTTGATTCCGTCTGCGACGGCACCTACCGCATGTACAGTGGCGGCACACCCCTCGATGCAGCAGCGGACTCCATCAACGCCAAAGCGACTGTATCGCTGATGAAATATTCAACCTTAAACACCATGAAATCCGTCGAAGCAAACTTTGCCGGCACCAGCAAAACCCTGGCATTCCCCATGGGCATCCGCAAGACTGATGAGTTTCTGATGGCTCTGAGCGAGCTGTTCGACAAACCGATCCCGGCTGAACTTAAAGCGGAACGGGGCCGCGCTGTCGACGCCATGACCGACGCCCATCAGTATATTCACGGCAAGAAATTCGCCGTCGCCGGTGATCCCGATTACCTCCTTGGCATCGTTTCATTCCTGCTGGAGATGGGAGCCATTCCTTATCACATCCTCTGTTCACGCTCGAACAAGAAGTTTAAAAAAGAGATGGAAGCCCTGCTCGCCACCTCACCTCTCTACGGAGCTCAGGGGACGGTGTATATCAATAAGGATCTGTGGCACATGCGCAGCCTGTGCGTGACCGATCCCGTTGATGCCATTATTGGCGACACCCATTGCAAATATGTTGCCCGCGATGCCAAGATTCCCCTCTTCCGGGTCGGCTTTCCGATCATGGACCGGGTCAATCTGCATCGCAGTCCGGTTATTGGTTACCAAGGAGCCGTCAATCTATTGACTATGATTGTCAATAAATTCCTCGATACGGTAGACGAGACCTGTGAAGATCAGTGGTTCGAGATGATGCGTTAAGGAAAAAAGCGATCTCACGCGAAGCCGCGAAGGCGCAAAGAAGGAATACACCATGATGAGTTTTTGCCTTTCTTTGCGGCTTTGCGCCTTAAGTGAGCACAACAAACGAGCGTGAAGTTGATTTACTTATGACACGAATCAGGCGCTTCGACATCATCGACACCAGAAGAAAGCGAGGACTGCACATGAACGTTGCATTTGCCAGCACCGATAAAATTCACATTGATGAACATTTCGGGCGGGCGGAAGAATTCATTATCTGGAAGGTTGGCCCGGACACTGCAAGCTTCAATGGTATTGTCCAGGTCAGCACTTCCGGCGCTGATGAGGCCGATCGCATCGAATCCCGCTGTGCCGGCCTGGCCGACTGTGCCCTGGTCTATGTCGCCGAGATCGGTGGTCCGGCAGCGGCACGTCTGGTTGCCAAAAAGATTCATCCGATCAAAAGCAAAACCAAAGCTCCAATCAGTGACACCATCGAACAACTCCAGGAAGTGCTGCGCGACAGCCCACCACCCTGGTTGCGAAAAGCCCTATTAAAAGATGAAGGGGCGTGATTTATCACGCCCTTAGATAAACAACCGGCAATAATCAAGCCGGGGGTGTTTGAATACAGCGGGGAATGTTTGAGGCGATAGCCGAGTTTTTCCCGCAAATGAAAATACCCCCGGCTTGATTCCCAAACATCGATCGTTAACACATTTTAAAAAACTACAAGGAGAAATCTCATGACCTTTATTACCGGAATTACCAAAGGTGGAAGCACCTGGACCCCGACCTTCGTCGAAGGCATCGATCACGACAAGTGCATCGGCTGCGGCCGCTGTTACAAAGCCTGTTCACGCAAAGTGCTGGCACCCCTGGATATTGAGGACGAAGAAAACTACAGCACCCGCATGGTCATGGATGTCGTTGCCGAAGACAACTGTATTGGCTGTGCGGCCTGTGGCGTCGCCTGCCCGAAGAAATGTTTCAGTTTTGCCCCGATGGCGGCATAGCAGGAAATTAAGCCCCTGGCTGCAAAAGGAGAGCATCTGATGCGTATTGCTGTCACATCCAAATCAGGAACCGAGGTTGACCAGCACTTTGGCCACGCCCGGCGCTTTCTGATATACGACTACCGCAGTCACAATCCGGAACAGATTGGTGAGGTTGAAGTCGAAAAATACTGTTCCTTCGATCCGGATCATCCCTTTCGTCATCGCCAATTCGATGCCATCGTTGCGGCGATCAAAGACTGCAAAGCAGTGGTAACCGCCATGATCGGCGAGCTGCCCAGAATAGAGTTGGAAAAGGTCGGCATTCGCCCGGTCATCGCTTCCGGACCAATCCTGGAAGCACTGAAACTGGCTCATGACAGTGTCTGTGGTGGCCAATGTAAAGGTAAGACGCAGCCGGCACAAGACTGCCCACATCAGTAATTTGCACGTTTGGTACTTTTTGCCGCAGTTTTCCACAGAGCTGCCTAAATGATTAGCAGTTTCGCTGAGCTAATTGATTGAAGATCGGCAGACTTTGGCTATTTATTAATTGGCACAGAATATGCTTATATTTTTCAGCAAATTAGAAGTGGTTACGTTGATGTAGCTCTTTTACCCAAGGCACAGTTGCCCCGAAACTCCCTCCCGAGTTCTCGGGGCTTTTTTATCCCGGGCCAGGCAACGGCGCTTTCCCTTCCCTCATTTCATGTAAGGAGATACCCATGGCGACCGGTTGCCCGATGATGACCGCTACAAAAATTTCCGATCACCCCTGTTTCGGCGGTGATCACAGTAAAGCTGGACGTATCCACCTGCCGGTTGCCCCCGGTTGCAATATCAAATGCGGCTTTTGTGAACGCCGCTTTGACTGTGTCAACGAGAGTCGTCCCGGTGTGACCAGTCGGGTACTGACACCGGACCAGGCGCTTGCGCGCGTGCGCCTGGTCAAAAGACACATGGAAATGAAGGGTGGTGCCGAACTGAAGGTTGTCGGCATCGCCGGCCCCGGTGACCCGTTAGACAATCCCAAAACCTTTATCGCCTTTGATCTGGTTCGCAAGGAATTCCCGGAGATGAAGCTGTGTCTGTCAACCAATGGTCTGCTGCTGCCGCAGTCGGTTGATAAAATCATCGGCGCCGGTGTGACCAGCCTGACCATTACCATCAATGCCCTCACCCCGCAAACCGGGGCAAAGGTCTATGAATGGGTGCGACATGAGGGCAAAAAGCTCAGGGGAGAAGAAGGCGCGGCCATCCTGTTGCACAATCAGTTGGAGGGGTTACGTCTGGCAACAGCAGCAGGACTGATCGTCAAAATCAACCATGTCTACATCCCCGAGGTCAATGACCACGAAACCCTGGAGCTGGCCATCAAGGTTCGCAAGTTGGGAGCACAGATGATGAACATCACTCCGGTCATCCCGGTTGGCATGTTCAGAGACGTTGTCCCCCCGACGGCACTGACCATGGACATGGTGCGCAATCAGGCAGAGCTCATCCTCTCCCAGGCCCGCCACTGTAAACAATGCCGTGCCGATGCCGCCGGAGTGGTTGGTCAGGATATCGATCTGGAGGTGTTGGAGGGGAGAAAATCAGCACAGTTGGTTAGCTGAACTTAAAGGCAAACATTGTCCACGGAAAGCACGGAAAGACACGGAAAATAAAATCCTCAAGTAAAGGTCAAAGGCGTCTAGGAAGGTAATTAACTAGAACAAGGTGAACCAGATAGAGCTAAATATTCATCCGCTTTGGTCTATGTATTCCGTGTTCTTCCATGTTTTCCGTGGACCAGATCACCCAAAACACAACTCATACTCGCTGCACTCACCACAAACCGGACTCTTGCACAACATCCCCCCCTGCTGCTCACAGATCTGCTTATAAAAAAAGCGCTTCCAGCGCATTCCCTGGTGGTTGGCGGCAAACAATGCCGGCAGATGACGCCTGATCGCCGCACCGAGTTCCGCCCGCTCGAACAGTCCCATGGCGACCCAGAGATGGCCGGGCTTCGAAGCACGGACAGCGAGGATGTGGGCCAGCAGGGCTCCTGATAACCTGTTCGCAGATTCTTCCGCGTCCGGGATAAAGCTCAGCAACAGGCTGACCAGTTCAGGATCAATACTGACCGCCGATGAAACCGTTGGTGCATCAACATCAAGGTCAATATCCGGAAAATAGTGTCGCCACAGGCTGATGAACTGCTGTGAGGTCAAACCGAAGACACTTTCCGGGGGACATCCCTCCTCCTCCATGACGACCGACAGACAGGCAAGCAGATGACGATCTGCCGTAATCATGCCGGTAGGACAGGCGCTGTCCATCAGTTGGCGGTAGCGCGGATGATCGCTACTGACCCTGGGCCCGGCGTGATCCTGATGCGGGGCTAAATTGCCGGTGACCAGTTTGCCTTGACGCCCGATGCTGGCAACCGCTGCCCGCAGCGCCTCGGCGGCCAGATCGGCACAATAAAACCGCTCAACCGGAAGGCCGCCCAACCGTGCGTCGATAGCTTCACGGCTGATTCGGAGGACCTCGTTAATGGAGGAATTTTCCGCAAGTTCTGCCGCGGCGGCGCAGGCAGCAATCGTGTAGCCACAACCAAACGCCTGAAATCTCACCATTTCAACCTGCCTGCGCGAGGTTTTGATAAAAAATCGGGCAGCGATGCGCGTACCCCGCTCACCTTCCCCCAGGCCGATTTCACCGATGCCTTCGGCTCCGCTGAGTTGCCCGACATAAGCAGGATTATTGGCGTAGCGCAGAATCTGCTCAGTATAACCATTCATCGCTGACCACCATGATGCTGATGGCGGGTGATCACGTTGGCCAGCTCGCAAAGAAAATAGGCTCCCCCCTC
>SLDV01000163.1 GCA_007125165.1 Geobacteraceae bacterium
ACAACCTTTCGTGTTCCCCCATCCTGCGGCACCACCTCTGCGGCCATGTGACTCATCTGCTCCAGGCGCTGCGGGTTGTGCGCCAGTTCCTCGATGGCGTGGCGTATGGCCCCCGGCGACAGGGTGCTGGCGTCTCCCAACCACTGACAGGCACCTTGTTCATGGAGCAGGCGCGTGCTTTCCACTTGGTTGTCCGCCACCGTGACGACCAGCGCAGGTAACCCCAATAGACAACGCTCCCAATGGGAGCTGCCGCCGGCACCGATGGCGAGGTCGGCGTGGGCCATGAGGGTTGCCATGGCAGCGGTCTGAATGTGCAACGTCCAGCGTTCCGGATTGGCATCGCACAGGGCTTTGATGGCGTGGTGGCGGTTGTTGCCGGCACCGATGACAACGTCAATCATCAGCGGGTTGTCGGCCAGTTCGTGCAGGACGACTTCGGTGAGGTGACAGGGGTCGCTGCCACCGAAACAGAGAAGCAGGCGCTTAAGCGAAGAGCGTGTCCGGGTGTGGGGTGCGAGATGATAAAACTCCGGTCGCAACAGGGTATAGCCTGGGCCAAGCAAGGTGCGACAGTGATCAGGTACCAGGCGGCGATAGGTGACGGCGCCGGCATGGATGTTCTGATTCAGCAACAGGTTACAATCGAGGGGACGATTGGCGAGATCATCAATGACCATGATGTGTTTGACAAAGGGGCGCATGGCCTGATGCCAGAGGTGGTCAATCCCGTAATGATCGACAATCAACAGATCAGCGGTACCGCCGGGAAGGGTTCCGGGCTGCGGATCGTCAAGGCGGATTAGCGGATAGCGCTTGCCAATAATCTGTGCTGCAGAGCCGTCCAGATCATCGAAACAGGCAAAGGCGACTTCCGCTCCCGCGCTACAGAGTTGGTCGGCGAGGGTGAGGCAGCGCATCAGGTGGCCGCTACCGATTAGCACCGAGGCATCGGTGCGGATGAGAATACGTTTGTTGTCGTTGGGGTGAACCGCATGTGCCGTCGTAATCAACGCGCACGATCCGTGTATGTGTGACTGGTTGACAGAAAGTCTTCGGCCATAGCGAGAAATTTTTTAACATCGGTTTCGCTGAAGATTGCGAACTCTTTATAGTCAGATTCCTGGCGGGCATCAAAAAGACGTTGTACTGCTTTTGACGCGCTCAAAGGGAGCTTTCCCGAATGGATAAATTCCTTGTTGAACAGGGTGATGATGCCGGCATGTTTTGAGGTGCGTACTATTACATTGTCATGAATGAAGAGAGCCAGCATGGCGTAAAAAGTAACGTAGTAGCAGCGATTCACAATGGTGCGGAAGCTGCCACCTTGTTCCAGCAGGATTCTTGCATCCGCCAAGGTTTCGTCAGCTTGTTGCAGGCGATAGTTGATCAGTTCTTTGATGTCATTCATACAGATAGTCCCTCAGCGGCAATATTACTGATAATCGGAGCAGACCGCAGAGGTGACAACTCCAGTTCTTCACGTGCCACAATGAGAGGAGAAATAACCAGAGAGTTATGATAGCCGATCTCCCAGCAGATGTCGTGAATTTCTTCTTTGACCGTTGGCGTTAGAAATTCAACCTCGATGAAAACATCCATGTCGGAATCTTGTTGGGCTTTGCCTGTAGCACGCGAACCAAACACGCGAAAATCCACGACATCGGCAATATTGTTAATGCGTGACTTGAGCTGGCGGGCAATGAGCAAATCTTCCGAATTCATCGGGTGGTCTCCAGTAATGAGATGGTTTTATTCTGAAAGGATAGTTCATTCCTGCTCCATCTGCAAGGCGCGGTGCAGGTATTCAGCACGGACCCAGTCTTCTTCCGTGTCGATGTCCTGAACCCGGTGGCGCGGCAGGATAATTGGGATAGAGAGGGGTGAAAATACTGAGGGGCCGTTTAGAAACGCCTCGGGCCTGCCCCAGTAGAACTGGCCGGCATCGTGATATGCTTCTTCGAGATCCTGGGAGCGCATCGGCATGCACTCGGGTTGGAAAGGTTCAACGCCGCCGTCATCAGTTAAGCGAATGGCACGTTGGATGGGGAAGGGGAAGCTGGTCACGGAGAAGGCGTATTTTTTCTCCGGGGCGGCTTGGAGTCGGACCATTCCTTGCTGCAGGTCTGTCGCTGTGACAAAAGGGGCGGTGGCGTAAATGCAGCAGGCCAGATCGATACGTTCGCCCTGATCCGCAATCCATTGCAGGGCATGACGGATAACGGCGCCGGTGCCGGTGTGGTCATCCGCCAGCTCCGCAGGTCGAATAAAAGGAATTTCAGCGCCGGCAGTTTGGGCGACAACGGCAATTTCCTCATCGTCGGTGGAAACAATGACCCGGTCGAAGCATCGGCTTTCCCGAGCGGCAGCAATGGACCAGGCAATCATTGGTTTGCCGCAGAAGGGTTTGATGTTTTTTTTCGGGATGCGCTTGCTTCCCCCCCGGGCGGGAATGATGGCGATGTTCATCGGCTCTCCTGTGACTTGTAACATGAGCTGTTTGTGCTTGATATTGTGGGGCTTCTCACATAGGTTAATGGTCTGTAACATAGCACTGGGGCTTATATTTTACGACTGCCTTTTTATTCTTTAAAGTCAGCGTGGCAGAATGGAACCGAATGATGGTTGATTGCATCGCTCTTGTAATGATTGTTCGCAACGAATCAAGATGTATTGAACGTTGTCTGTCCAGTGCAAAACCATGGGTTGACCGCATTATTGTCGTGGATACCGGATCCGACGATGATACCGCGATCATAGCCGCAAACCTCGGTGCAGAGGTTTTTTATTTTGCATGGAATGATGATTTTTCCGAGGCTCGCAACGTTGCTCTCGAGCATTCCAATTGTAAATGGAATCTGGTTCTTGATGCAGACGAGTGGATTGAGACAGGGGGGGAGCACTTGGGAAAACTAAGATCTATGACCCCAGACTTTGTCGGTCGGATAAAAGTTCGCAGTTCTTTTGAAAAGGATGGTCGAAGTTACGTTGCCGTGGATTTGCTGTCACGACTACTCCCCGGCAACGTGCGCTACTGTGGACGAATACACGAGTACCCGGCTCACCAGCTGATTACAAAAGAAATTCCTCTGGTAATTGCTCACGATGGTTATAGCCCACAGCAAAAAGAACAAAAAGGCTCCAGAAACATAAGTCTGTTACACGCAGCACTTAAAGATTCACCTGATGATCCTTACCTAAAATTTCAGTTGGGTAAGGAATATGAAACCTGTCGTGATTATGCGGCGGCCCTGTCCTGCTATCTTTTATGTCTCAAAAGTTGCGAGAAAGCAGAGCCGTGGCGCCATGACTTGATTGTCCGGACCCTCTACACCCTGAAAATGTGCAAGAAATATGAAGATGCTATTCAACTTGCTGATTCAGAAATGGATTTCTGGGCCATGTCGCCAGATTTTTTCTTTGTACTGGGGGATATTTTCCTCGACTACGCGCTGAGCGACCCAACGCAGGCGGAAGATATTCTCCCGATGGTTGAAGGAGCCTGGCAAAGATGTCTTGAAATTGGAGAACAGCCACAACTGGCGGGCACTGTAGAAGGGAGGGGAAGCTTTCTGGCTGCTAATAACCTGTATGGTTTTTATCTTAGTTTAAATGACGAGCAAAAGGCGACTTACTACAAGAAAGTATCTGAAACGCTATCGAAAAAGCCGGAAAAGATGCATAAAAAGTAGCCGGATCATGCCTTTTCTGCGACAGAGTTAAACAAATGTATTTTGAGTGCCGAAAGAGTAACGGGGTATATCTATTTTTAGAAATGCTCGCCTCCTGAAATTAAGGACAGGGAATGAAGAAAAAACAGGCCAAAAAAGAAGTTTTCATTACCAATTCATTTGGCGATAAGTATCTGTATTCTATTTGTAAAAACCTCTTTTCAGGTAAACAGGCCACAGTATTTTACGACAGAAAATTCAAGCAGATTCTCAATCAGAAGAATCAATTCACGGTGATTATTGGTACCGATTCCGGATTGATTCTGCGCTATTTTAAAGAGAAGAAGCTGCCCGGCGGGGCGTATGTTCTGTGCCTGGAACTGCCGCAAGTTTATCAGCGTCTTAAAAAAGATGGGCTGATTGCAGCGTTGAATCCACAGCTTGATTGCAAACCGTTTTCTGCGGGGTCCACAGGGCAGACCACCTTTGATTTGGGTGCCCATCTACATGTCGACAATATTGTTACGCTGGTTGCTGATTCTGCCGCAGCCGCCTATGTGGAGGAATATCGTGAAATGGCGCAAGCCGCGCAGGATCAGTTGATGATTGAACAGCGCAAGCTTGCTGCTGCGGTCGTACAAGAACCTTACCTGCTGACCCAGGCCAGAAATATTACCGAAAATTTGATCGCGGCGGACTATCTTAAGGACAGCTTTGTCGGCAAGACAGCCTTTGTGCTCGGTGGCGGCCCATCCCTCGATGACAGTCTTCCCTGGCTGCTTGAGCACCGGGATGCGGTGGTGGTGTTCGCCGCCACGCGTATCAGTGCCCGTCTGGTGGAAGTAGGCCTGACGCCGGATGTGTTGATCGCCATCGACCCCCGACCGGTCAATTTTCAGGTCAGCAAGGAGATGTTTCTGTTTCAGCCTCATCCCGTTCTGATCCATGCCGACCACGCCGATTTGACCATCACCGCTCAATGGCCCGGTTCTTGCCTCTATTGTGGTGGGGTGCTGCCCTGGGATTCTCCTTTGAACCGGAATGATTTTCCCCGTTATGGACCGACGGTCAGCAATCAAGCCGTCAGCATTGCTCTGGGGATGGGATTTAAGGATATCTATCTGGCCGGGGTTGATCTCTGTTTCAGT
>SLDV01000167.1 GCA_007125165.1 Geobacteraceae bacterium
CCATTACCGCAGACTATCCCTGCCCCCTGTGTGGTCAGAACGGGAACAAGAGCCTTGTCCACCGAACCCGCAAAGGTCGACGCTACTGGCACTGCCATCACTGTGAACTGATTTTTGTCGATCCGGCGGCGCGACCAGACCGCCACCTGGAAGAGGATCTTTACCAGCAGCACCGCAACAGCCCCGAGCATCCCGGCTATGTGTCTTTTTTGCGGCGCATCATTGATCCGGCCCTGCCGCTTTTGAGCCATGCCATGCGCGGGCTTGACTACGGGTGCGGCCCGGGACCGACTCTAAGCGTTCTGCTTCAACAGGAGGGCCTGACCTGTCACGACTATGATCCGTTGTTCTTCCCCGATCTGCCGACAGGACCTTTCGACTTTATTTTTGCAACTGAATGTTTCGAGCATTTTCACACCCCCGCCAGGGAAATGCGGCGACTGAACAGCTTGTTGAGCATCAACGGCTACCTGTTTGTCATGACCAATCTCTGGCATAAGGATGTCGAGTTGCGTACCTGGACCTATCTGTGTGATCCAACCCATGTGAGTTTCTATCATCAGCGTACCTTTGAGCACATCTGCCGTGAGTATGGTTTTAAGCTAATTGCAAGTTACGATGGACGGATCCTGCTACTGCAGAAAAAAGAGCAGCCCGCAGGATAACATCCGGTGGGCTGTGGGTGGTTCGTTCAATGTATTTGTTTCACAATCGCCGCGACAGCCTGCTACTTGCTGTCAGTGGTTTTACCTTCTGCTGAATCGGTCTTTTTACTTCCGTCACGCGGAAGCTTACAACTGTCAGACATTCAGGTCTGTATCCCCAACCGCGGCAGAATCCAGCGGTTGAGAATGAACCAGATGGCAACAATACCGAGAATAAGTGTCCATTCCATCTCTTTACTCCTTTGTTTGCATATAGGGTCATTGTAGCTGAAATCAGGAGTAAAGTCAAATATTCATATGTCTATATGTTTTTAGTGATACGGATTGTTACCAGCAGCCCACCTTGTTCATGATTATCAGCCCTGACCCTGCCGCCATGCAGAGAAATAGCGCTCTTGGCGATGGCCAGTCCGATGCCGGTACCACCGCTCTGACGATCTCGAGCATGCTCTACCCGATAGAAAGGATCAAATATCTTGCCCAGAGCATCTTCCGGCACCCCCGGGCCCTGATCGGCAACCCGGATGACCCAGAAGTCTTTTTCAGCCTCAAGGGTCACGCGGACCTCCGTGTTATCCGCGGTATATTTGACAGCATTACGAATGACATTCTCAAAGGCCTGGGCCAGCAACTCCGCGGCACCATAACACGGAGCCGCACCGCTACTGTCGAAGACCACCCGGCACTGGCGCGCTGCCGCTTCATAATCGGCATCCTGTACCAGCTTCTCCAACAGTTCATGCAGGTCGAGGCGAGCAAATCGCTGTTTGTTTATGCCACTGGTCATGCGCGTCAATCCGAGGAGCTGACCGATCATCTCATTCATCCGTTCGGCTTCAAGGCCGATGCGTTCCAGAGCTTTTTCCCCGGCGGCGCCCTGTGTCTGCTGGCGCGCCAGCTCCAGAGCAACGCTCAACCGTGCAAGGGGAGAACGCAGTTCATGGGAAAGGTCGCGCAGCAGTTGCTGCTGATCGGAAATCAGGGCTTGAATCTTCGTGGCCATTTCATCAAAATCCCGCGCCAATCCCCCCAGTTCGTTTTTTCCCCTGATCTGGTCGCCGATACGGGTTGTCAGATCACCGGAGGCAAAACGATGTGTCGCCTCCCGCAAACGACTGATCGGTGACGTGAGGGAGCGTGCTAAAACAAAGCAAACCGCGGCCGTGATAGCAAAAAGAAACAACAACTGCAGCCCGAGAAAACCATGGGTCATGACCCTGAACAGGTCTCTGGGTGCCGGTCGCTCCGGCAGGGTGATGGCAACGATATAGTCTCTGCCGCTTGCCCCTCTGACCGTTGCGGCAAGGCCGTTACGCTCCCCCTGCATCGGCAGCACCACCTCGCCACTGCGCAGGGCGCGTGAAGCCATGTGTTGAATGCGCCGATGAATGTTGCGCTGACTTAATAGCTGCACCTGGTTGTCAAAAAGAATCAGTTCGATTCCTGATTCGCGCAACAAGCGTTCGGTGTACTGATCTACCGCTGCAACTCCCGCCGATTCATAGGCGCGAATCGCTTCGCGTCCGTATTCGGTGATCGCACGGCGGGTAAAGCTCTGGTGCGCCAGCAGCGGAAATTCCTGGTTGCGGAAATAGGTCAACACCACGACGGACGCAGTGACCAGCAGGATGATGAGTAGAAAGTAGAGAAATATTTTAAAAAAGAGGCTGCGCATCAGCTTGACTTCTCCGGCAATGAATAAAGATATCCGATGCCCCGTACGGTCCGTATCCGTTCGGTTTGCTGGTAGTTGTGTCCGAGCTTTTTGCGCAGGGCACTGACATGAACATCAATACTGCGATCATAGGCGGAGAGTTGCCGCCCCAGCACCTGCACAACCAGATCCTCACGACTGACAATTTCACCGGCATGGGCAAGAAGGACTTCCAGCAGGCTGAATTCCATCGAAGTCAATTCCACCGCCTCACCATTCTGCCTTACTGTGCGGTTGGTGGCATTGAGAACAATATCTCCGACCCGGTATTCTGCCTGCGTTCTGGATTTACCCGGCAACCCTTCGAGGCGCCGTTGAATCGCGCGAATCCGCGCCACCAGCTCCCGTGGATTAAACGGCTTGGGAAGATAATCATCGGCACCCAGTTCCAGGCCGACAATACGGTCGACATCATCACCACGGGCAGTCAGCATAATCACCGGAATGCGGTTGTGTTCACGAATCTTGCGCAGCACATCGAATCCATTAAGCCCCGGCAACATCACATCCAGAACCACCAGATCATGGGCTTGTCCGGCTGCCACTTCGACCCCCTGGTCTCCACGGTGCACAGCATCGATGCTGAAACCCTCACCTTCGAGGTAATCCTGCAACAGCTCACACAATTCCATGTCATCATCTATCACCAGAATCCGTTCCATGGTTTCTCCTGTCCCCTTTGCGTACAAACATCAACCACTTGTGCCTTTATCATACCCGCTGGCCGGCATCAACGCTGTAAAGAAATGTAAAGACGATAAAGTTGCAGCAGCTTTACATTTCTTTACCAAAGCCTCACAGCTCTTAACCCCCTTTTTCTCTTGCTTCGGTTATAGTCCAGCCATCGACGCAAAATACTTCTCAACAACCCAAGGATAAAAAGGAGAAAAACCATGAAACGAAACATCTTGTTCGGTCTGCTTATTGTTGGTCTATTGCTGACAGGAACCCACGCCTTCGGTTGGTCTGGTGGTCCGGGGATGCGCGGCGGTCAGGATTGCTCACCGCGAGCCGCCCAGCGTATGACCGACGAGCAGCGCCAACAACGGCAACAATTCCAGCAGGAAAGAATGGCGGTAATCCTCGATCTGAGCGAAGAGCAAAAGCAGCAGATGCAAACCCTGCGCGATCAGCGGCAGCAGCAGCAACTGAGCTTGCGTACGGAAATGCAAACCAGCCGCAATCAACTGCGTGAAGTGGCCAGAGCCAGTGACGCTGATGAAGCCGGCATACGAGCTGCTGTGCAAGAGCACGCTGAACTGAAAACCCGGATGATGGTTGAAGGTGCCAAGCATCGCCAGCAAGTCGCTTCGATACTGACTCCGGAGCAGCAGGAAAAAATGGAGCAACTGCGTAACTTAAAGGACGAAAATACGTACGGCAAACGTGGTCAGGGCAGAAAATTCAGCACTGATGACGACACCCCCGTTGACAGGTCGCAACGCCGTGGTGGTCAAGGCCCACGCATCTAACCGTGAATAGTCCCATTCAGTTTCGCCCTTAAAGCACAGGCGATCTTCGTTTAAGGAGATCGCCTGTTATTTTTTAAACCCGTTGCGAACAGCCCTTGACTTACCATTCCACAGTTGCCAAAACGACCCCGCTTATGGTGTTATAAAGCCTGACTGGATCAATCATTCATCTGCCAGCTAGAAAGAAAAAACCATGTATCAACAACTCTCTGCCGTTGAAATCCGCATCCTCGGATCTCTGGTCGAAAAAGAACTGGCAACGCCGGAGTACTACCCCTTAAGCCTCAACGCCCTGACCAATGCCTGCAACCAGAAATCAAATCGCGATCCAGTGATGGCGCTGGCAGAAGAGGAGATCGCCCGGGGGCTCGACGATCTGCGCCGCCGGCAACTGATTTATCGCTCTGCTGAAGGGGTACGCACCCCACGCTATTGTCATCATCTGGAAGGGATACTACACTTAGATCGCAGCGAACTGGCGGTGCTGGCGATCCTGCTCTTGCGTGGGCCCCAGACGATTGGGGAAATCCGTACCCGCTGTGAACGGATGGTCTCCTTTGCTGACCTCGCCGAAGTGGAGGCCGTGCTCAATGCTTTGAGCGCTGCCGAACCGCCTATGTTATCGCAACTGGCCCGTCAGCCCGGGCGCAAGGAGTGCCGCTATATTGATCTGTTGCGCGCTGAAGGGGTGACTGAAGGTGCGATTCCGGAACAAGGGGGAGGGCAGGACTCGAGCGGTGATCGGCTCACCCGTCTAGAGGAAAAGGTCGCCCTGCTGGAGCAGGAAACTAACCACCTTCAGGAAGAAATTATCAGTATTCTCGCTCAGTTTGACGAGTTCAAAGCACAATTTGACTAGAACTGGGCTAGAATAGCAGCACTGGACAACGCACGTTATGCAACACATAGTTGGCCACGGATCCAAACAGTACGTCGCGAATCTCTCCCCGACCGCTGCGGCGCCCCAGCACCAGCAACTGAAAATCCTCGTTATTGGCAATCTGTGGAATCAGCCGCCGTGGCATACCAAACTCGATCCGCAGCTCTACCTCCAGACCGGCGTCACCTAATCTGTCGGCCAGTTTTTCCATCCGCTCCGTTGCTGCACGCATGGCATTTTCACGCACCATCTCAATCTGAAAATCAGGGATCATCCGATAGGCCAGCTGATCGTTGATGACATGCAACAGAACCAGACGGGCATCAAAGCGCTCGCGGTTACTGATAATGTCTTCAATGGTTTTGTGGGAAGTCGGAGAGTCGTTAATCGGAATCAGTATCCGGGGCGCCATCAGTATCTCCTGTTTCGCGGTTATAGCGTCATCTGCCGGTATCGGCAGGGCCAACTGCAGGTGCGCAAAGTTATTGTTGCGTCTTATCTGCCGGCAAAAACTGCATCAACATGCGCGCATCATCGCCGCGCAGGTTTTCTGCCAGCGTAATCAACCCGTCTTCTAAATAACGTGCCTGAAAGCCTTTGGTGCGTAGATAAGCCATGGCCAGAATCGCCCGATCCTTATGCGGACAGGCTGTAACGATCAATTTGTCTTTGGGCAACTCATCAAGGCGTTGCGGCAGCTCATTGAGGGGAATATGCAGAGCAAAACTGAAACTCCAAACCTGCTGTTCTTCGGCGAAGCGGATATCCACCAGCACGACATCGTCATCCATCAAATGATCGATCAAAAACAGGCTGTTGGCTTTCATTTCCCGGCGGGCATCATAATCGTAGCTGAGTAGGTACTCTTCAAGACTTTGGGCTACTACCGGATTTTCCCTGGCGACCGCCGGCAGGGAAATCAGCAGCAGCATCGCTGCTACGAGCATGCTTTTTGTATATGTTCTTGTCATAAGAGAACTCCTTTTCTTACAATGACGTTCCTGCCGACAAGATCAACCATACACCAGGCGCGGCAAGAAAAGCACCAGATCGGGCCAGAAGGTCAACAACAGCAGAATAGCAATCTGGATCAGCAAAAAGGGCATGACCGCTTTGGATACATAAACCAGATCACGGTTGACCGTCGCCCCGGCAATATAGAGACTGACCCCCAACGGCGGCGTACAGTAACCGATACCCAGATTGATGGTCATGAGCAGGCCAAAGTGCAGGGTATCAATACCGAACTGATTCAGTAGCGGCAAGAAGATCGGCGTCAGAATCAGGGTGGCGGAAATGATGTCCATGAACATGCCGATCACCAGCAGCAGAATATTCACCGCCAGCAGAAACACCCAGGGAGAATCGATACTGCTGACCACCGCGTTGGCAATCTTGTTGGGAATCTGTTCAAAAGTGAGATACTCGCCAAACACCGAGGCGCCGGCAACAATGATCAGCAAGGTTGCTGACGTGACCGCGGAAGAAACGACAACGCGCTTGACATCGCGCAATTTGAGATCACGATGGATGACAATCTCGACAAAAAACGCATAAAAGCAGGCGACCACCGCTGCCTCGTTAGCGGTAAAAAGCCCGGAATAAATTCCGCCGAAAATCAGCACCGGCAACATCAGCGCCCAGATACTCTCGCGAATAACCTTGATTGCCTCTTTGAATGTCGGACGTTCCAGGGTTGGAAACCCCTGTTTTTTACAGACCATGTAGGCATAAAGGCTCATTGCCGCCATAATGATCAGGCCGGGAATAAAGCCGGTCAGAAACAACGCCTCCAGAGGATCATTACTGACCATGCCATAGAGAATCATGGCGATGGACGGCGGAATGATCACGCCGAGGATTGGTGCCGTGGTCATCACCCCGACGGAAAACTTCTCATCGTAATTATTCTTGATCAGCGCCGGAATCATAAATCCGCCGATGGCGACAACCGTCGCCACTGTCGAACCGGAGATGGCTCCAAAAAATCCGCAGGCGAGAATCCCTGCCATGGCCAGACCGCCGGGGAGAAATCCAACCAGCACATTGGCGGTGTTGATCAGTTTTTTAACGATGGTTCCAGTGGTCATGATGTTGCCGCACAGCACGAAAAACATCACCACCACCAGGGCAAATTTATCCAT
Source organism: Geobacteraceae bacterium (assembly GCA_007125165.1). GTDB lineage: Bacteria > Desulfobacterota > Desulfuromonadia > Desulfuromonadales > Geopsychrobacteraceae > Pelovirga. Next base: position 6,876 of record SLDV01000167.1, read on the forward strand.
ACTGCGGTACAGCACTTCGATGACAATGCGCGGATCAATACCAAGGAGAAACACCAGGCCGAAGGTGCCGGTAAAAAACAGGGCCATGAATACCGGCACGGTGGCAGCCAGGCAGCCAAGCAACAGGGCAAGAATCAACAGGTAGCTCATTTCCATGTTATTTCTCCCCGGTCACATCCTGAGTGCCGCGCCAGTCTTCGACCATGACCACCAGAGTGCGAAAAAACATCATGACGCCCATCAGCGGCAACACCGCGTAAAAATACCATTCGGGAATCTGCAGGGTACTGGTGCGGGCAAACTGATCCTGGTACATCATGGTCGTCATCTGCCACCCCAGATAGACCATAATCCCGGCAAAAAACAACACCGCAAGGTGGGAAAGCAGGGTCAAGGGGCGCTTTAGAACCGGAAAAATCTGGGGCAGGGCATCAATGCGGATCAGAGACCGGCTACGGATGGCGGTGACGGCACCGATATAGGTGGAGAAGAAAATTACCTTGCGCACCACTTCGTCCGACCAGAAGATATTGATGTCAGTGCCGGTCTTGCGCAGAATGACATTGGCCATAGCCGCCAACAGGGCGGCACAAACAGCAATAAACAGAGACCACTCTTCAATAAAAAGGAACGTCCGATCAATTTTTTTAAAGATTTTTTTAACCATCGTCTGCGTCTGACTCCGTCTCAGTCCCGCGTTATTGCCCCGCTGTAAAAAAAGCGGGATTCTGCCTTGGTGTAGGCGCGCGGTTTTAGCGCCCTACAGTTCAATGTTTAATTGGCGGAGCAATAATCACCCCTGCTTACCACTTACAAATAAAAAAACGGGGCCGGAGAGGGATCCTCTCCGGCCCCGTCATGGCGAGGGCGATTATACAGAGATTATCGTTAGCTGCCAAGCTTTGCCCGAACCAATTCCAGATAATCTGCGCCGATCCGTTCACTCCAGCGCTGCAAAACCGGTTCTGAGAGCTGCTTCAATTCGTCCACACTCTCATCTGTCAGTCGGTAAAATTCAACGCCCTGTGCTTTGGCGGCATTGACCTGATCTTCATGCTGCTGCCGGGTTATCTCACGCGACCGAGCGCTTTCCTCTTCTATAACCTGCAAGAATGTCGCGCGCAAATCCTCCGGCAGACGATCAAGCCAGCGCTTGTTGATCAGATGGACAAACAGCCCCTGAGCATAATCGATTTCGGTAAAATGCTTGGCAATATTAAACTTGTTGGTGATGTTGCAGACGATTGCCGTATGGTCAAGACCGGAAATTACCCCGGTCTGCAGCGCTTGCGGCACATCGGGCCAGGGCATGACGGTAAACCTTAACCCCCAGGCCCGGTATGAATCCGTATTGACCGGCGCTTCGGCAATACGGAAATTAACCCCTTTGGCCTCTTCGACAGTGCGTACCGGGGTTGTCGTTGCCCAGCCATAGGGTCCATAGCTGGTAATATCAGCAACAACAATACCACCGCGCAAGGTACTCTCGGCGAAGGGGTCCCAGAGTTCGGGATCCTGACGAAACTGCTCGAGCTTATCGAAGGTATCAACAACGTACGGCAAGTTGACTACACCCAGAGTATCGGCAACGTTGGCAGCCGCCACCGACGAACTGAGCATGCCATGAACCGCGCCCAGACGCAGCTTACTGATCACATCTCGCTCTCCGCCAAGTTGGGCCAGGGGGCGAAAATCAACATAGATCTGTCCGTTGGTTTCCTCCCAGACACGATCACGAATTCGATAACCGACCCCGACCCCTTCGATGACCGGGTGAGAAATATTCGACAGTATATAGGTGTACTGCGCCCCCCGAGGATCAAATTGAGGTTGCCAGCTTGCCAGGGGATCGGCCTGGCTTGCTGTTCCCTGAGCAACCAGGCCGAGCAGCAGTAGTGTCACCAAAATAACGACTTTTTTCACCTTAACCTCCCGTGTCAGATATTATCAAACCTTGTTTGATCTTCTTAAACAAAAGTTAAATAGCAATAAATTCAGCTAGTTATAGTTACTGTGTATACACTTGACAGGGGCTTCGGGTCAATAAAAAAGCCGGGAGGTAAAACTATCCCGGCTTCTGTTAGCGTTCGCAGCGTAAATTAAAGATCAGTTATCCAGACGCTCCCGCACCCGTTGAAGAAAATCGGCGCCGATGCGCTCTTCCCACTGCTTGATGATCGGCTCGGACTGCTCTCTCATCGTCGCTACATCTTCTGGTGACAGTCGATAGAAGGTCACCCCGGAGGCTTCCGACTTGGCGATTTCACGCTGATCTTGCTCTTCTCCAGCCAAACGCGCCCTGGCGCTTTCTTCGGTAATAACCCGCAACAGGGTGTCTCGCAGGTCAGCCGGCAGGCGCTGCAACCAGCGCTCGTTGATCAGGTGAATATACAGCCCCTGGGCGTAGTCGATCTGAGTGTAGTGTTTCGCTGTGTTGAAAAAGTTCCCGGTACTGACGACCGTCGGAGTATGATCAAGACCGCTGATAACGCCGGTCTGCAGAGCCTGAGGCACATCTGGCCAGGGCATGACAGTAAACTGCAGCCCCCAGGCGCGATACATATCGATATTGACCGGGGCCTGGGCAATCCGGAAAATCACCCCTCTGGCCTCATTGAGGTTGGTAACCGGAGTGCGGGTGGCCCAGCCGTAACCACCATAGGCAGTAAAATCAACCACGCGGATGCCAGAGCGCAGGGCCTCGGCACCATATTCTTCAAAAAGCTCCTGATCATTACGGAACTGTTGCAACTGCTCGAAACTACCGACCAGAAAGGGGAGATTCACAAGCCCCAGCCGCGGGGAGATGTTCGGTGCGGCAACCGACGAACTCATCATTCCGTGGACAGCCCCCATTCTGAGCTTGCCGATAACGTCCATTTCGCCACCAAGCTGGGACATGGGACGGTAATCGACAAACAGGCGACCATTGGTCTCTTCCCAGACCCGGTCACGTATGCGGAAACCCACCCGGGCTCCTTCAATAGCGGGATGTCCAACGCAGGAAAGCAGATAAGTGTGTTCCGCTGTACGCGGATCGAACTTGGGCTGCCACTCCGCCAAAGGATCGTTTGCCAGTATTGTACCGGGCAGCAGCAGGGTTGCGAACAAAATCGTCGTCAGCTTTTGTATCATCGCCTCTCTCCTTGTGAAAAAACAGCATGGCACGGATGGCACAGTAAAACACAATCCCGTATTTGAAACAATATTTAGATCAGTGTATTACAAGCTCTACACCATTTTGTGACAACACTTTTGCTTGGCTGTCTTTTGGTGCTATGGTACATCGACAAACACTGTATCAGTTAAACAGAGGCTCAAGTTTTCCTCTCTGTGCTAATAGTAGAACAGTCTCAGCAGAAAAAAGGTCCCTCAACTGGAGAAATTGACTTTCCATGCCCCAAGCTGCTCCCTCCAATAAACCGGAACTACTGGCACCGGCCGGTAGCCTCGAAGCCTTCTTTGCTGCCGTTGATGCTGGGGCTGATGCTGTTTACACCGGCCTGAAGGATTTCTCCGCCCGCGCCAAAGCAAAAAACTTCAGCCTTGCTGACATCGAACGCATGAGCGCCTATCTGCACGCGGAAGGGAAACGTCTCTACGTTACTCTCAACACGCTGATCAGGGAGAATGAGCTCTCTCATCTGATTGACACCCTGTCAGCACTGGAATCTTTCGCGGTAGATGCCGTCATTATTCAGGATCCGGCTATCTGGAAGTTGACCCGGGAGCATTTCCCCGGCCTCGAAATTCATGCCTCAACCCAGATGACCATCCACAACGTAGCCGGCATCAAAATGCTCGAACGCCTTGGCTTCACCCGCGCGGTACTGGCGCGTGAACTGACCCTGGCAGAAATTGCTTTTATCCGCAGCCAGACCCGCCTGGAACTGGAACATTTCATCCATGGGGCGCTGTGTTTTTCCTTCAGTGGCCAATGCTATTTTTCTTCCTTTTTGGGCGGCAAAAGCGGTAACCGGGGCCGTTGTGCCCAACCCTGCCGACGCAGCTACCGTCATCACCAGCAACAGGGGTTTTTCTTTTCGCCCAACGACCTTTCCGCCATCGACCTGCTCCCGGAACTTGAAGCTGCCGGTATCTGCAGTTTTAAGATCGAAGGCAGAATGAAGAGCGCCGAATATGTTCACAAGGTGGTCGGTGCTTATCGGCGGGTGATGGATGCTCCAGCGGTTGAACGTAAGAAAATCCTTGCAGAAGCCAGACAGCAACTCAGAGAAAGCTTCGGTCGCCAGCCGACGCGCGGATTTCTTGCCGGCAAACAACCGGACGACATGGCCATCCCGTCACAAAAAGGGGCGACCGGGCGCTTTGTCGGTAAAATCCGCCAGGTTCAGGGTAATCGCCTCAGCTTTACTTCAACGGCACCCCTGCATCTGGGCGACCGCCTGCGCGTTCAACCTGCCAACGATAAAAGCGGCAGCGCCTTTACCCTGCGGCAACTGTTCACCGGTTCGCGACAGGTCAATAAAACCGCAGGGAACAAGCCGGTCACGGTCATCTCACCTTTTGACCAGCATTTCAAGCCGGGCGACAGCATCTTCATGGTCGCGAGCGCCGATGCTTACACCCTCAGCGATTCCGCGGCGCGGCGCAAGCTGGAGCAACGGCGCTCTCTGGGAGAGGCGGTAGATCTCGATATCGGGGTTACGCCTGAACAGATCGATATCAGGGCAACCATCAATCGACAGACAACAGCCTTTACCTATCCGATCACCAGTTTTGCCGCCATCCATCAGCCTCTTGATGCCGATATTCTCCATCAGGTCTTTGCTGCCGTCGCCGCTGAACCCTTTACCCTCAACCGATTGTCCTGTGCTGAACTGCCCGCCATCGTCATCCCACCAAAAGAACTGAAGCATATCCGCCGCACTTTCTACCGCGATCTGCGTCTGGCCCGCCAGAAAGAAATTCAACACCGCCGCCACGAGCAGCGTCAGGCCGCGCTGAATTCTCTGCTCGAAAGCGGGCACAACAAACCTCATTCGGGGCAGATAAGAGTACTCCTGGGAGACACCAGAGAACAGCATCTGCTTAGCAACGAGCTGGTCGACAGCCTGCTGCTACCACTCAACCGCAATACTCTGCAACATGCCGACAAACTGAAACGTCGGGCGGACAAGATCATCTGGGATATTCCCTTTATCCTTTTTGATCAGGACTGGAAGGAGCATCAGTCCGCCATCCGCTCCCTGACGGAGGTCGGCTTCTGCCGTTTCCGTCTCAGTAATCTCGGGCACTTTCCTCTCTTTGACGGTCTCGACGAGCTGCAGCTTTACAGCAGTTATCGCCTCTTTGCCCTTAACAGCCAGGCGATAACAGCCTGGGCCGAACTGGGTATTACCGATGTGGAGCTGTATATTGAGGATGGCCGTGACAACCTTGCCGCGATCCTCTCACGCAAACTTCCGACAGCTACCTCCCTGATGGTATACGGACGAGCGCCTTTACTGATTTCACGCGTCCAGATCCGTCAGTTGCGCGGCGACGGACTGGTTCTTTCGGATCGCAATGATGCTTATCGGGTCCAACAGCGTCAGGGGCTGACCTGGCTGCACAGTGAAACTCCCTTTTCTTTTATCGGCAACATAAAAGAACTCGAACAGCTTGGCTGCAGCGGTTTTATTGTCGACCTGTCACACTGCGGCAGTAGCAGTGCCGCCGGAAAAAAAGTGCTGCATGCCGTTGGACAAGGTGTGGACCCTGAAAACTGCAGCAAATTCAATTTTGCCACCGGGCTGGAGTGACCAGGCACCCCTCCTTGACATAACGCCATTGCCCTAGCCATCAAACCCGATTATAGTACCTGCGTACCAAGTTCAACAGATGGAGGATGTCATGCTGCAACGGCGATCGATGCTTCACGTGTCACTGGCAATTGTTGCCCTGATCATTATTTTTTACCCCTACTTCAGCAATAAACCCGATCCGCAGAAAGTCGAAGAGGCTTCTATCGCCTCTCTGGCCTTTCTGAGTCTGCTGGATGAGGGTAGTTTTGAAGAGGCGTGGCGCCAGAGTAGCACCTTTTTGCGCAACGATATTCCACTGGAAACCTGGCTGGCACGACTTGATCTGGTGCGGGGCCAGGTCGGTGAACTGCTTGAACGCCACCAAACAGACTTTAACTACACCAAGGAAGAAATAGAGGGAATCCCCGAAGGAGAATATCTGTCTTTTTTTTACGCGGCGCGTTTTGAAAAACGAAACAATGCCAAAGAGCGTGTCACCCTCTATCATGAAGCCGGTGAAATCTGGCGTGTAGCCGGTTATTTCATTGAATAATGCATAAACACCCTCTACAGGTCGGAAGATCAGATGATGGCCGCTGATCCTTCCTCTACCCCAGATGGCAAAGCGGCCCCTGGTTGTCCCGTAGGGGTGCTGAAATGCCCTTATCCCGAGGGTCTGGCCCAACTACATCAGGAACTTGAACGCCTCGCGCATCAGGTTCGTACCGATCCTCTGACCGGCGTTGCCAACTACCGTTTTTTTTCCGAAGCCCTGGAACAGGAAATAGAGCGCTCGCAACGTAACGGCAGGCCGACGAGCCTGCTGATGATCGATATCGATCATTTCAAAAAGGTCAACGACACCCACGGACATGAAATCGGCAACCAGGCCCTGATTCATGTTGCCGGACTGATCAGTCGACAGGTCCGCAAGCTTGACATCGTCTGCCGATACGGCGGTGAGGAGTTTGCCGTAATCCTTCCTGAAACCGACCTTTACGCCGGCATTCCCGTTGCCGAACGGATCCGCCTGTCTCTGGCTGACACCCCGTTGAACCTTGACGCTTTCGACCTGAGCCTGTCCGCCAGCCTGGGCCTGGCGACCTATCACCCCTATTCCTCAAGCTCTGCCGAAGAGCTTATCTCCCAGGCAGACCACTACCTCTATGAGGCCAAGCAACGGGGACGCAACCAACTCTGCCATGCCGACGCGCCGTCATCCGAAAGTATCACCAGCGAAGAGAAACAAACCCTCTTCAAGCTCTTTGGTCGCGGCGCAAAAACAAAGGATTGAGTATGAAAATCGTTGTTCTGGACGGATACACCCTCAACAATGGGGATCTCGACTGGGGGCCGCTCAAGGCCCTGGGTACCTGTATCATTCATCAGCGTACCGGGGCAGATCAGATTATTGAACGGGCTCGTGACGCGGAAATTATCCTCACCAACAAGGTGCCGATCAGTGCCGAAACAATCTCCGCTCTGCCGCATTTACGCTACATCGGCGTACTCGCCACCGGCGTCAATATCATCGACCTTGACGCGGCTAAAGAGCGCGACATCATTGTCACCAATGCACCCGGTTACAGTAGCGACTCAGTCGCCCAACTGGTGTTTGCCCTGCTCCTCGAAATGGTGCAGCAGGTCGGTCACCACGCCTGGATGGTTAAAAAAGGAGCCTGGGTCAATTGCGAAGATTTCAGTTTCCGTGACCGCCCCTTGACGGAACTGGCCGGGAAAACCATCGGGATAGTCGGGTACGGCGAAATCGGGCGCCGAGTCGCCACCATCGCCCGCGCTTTTGGCATGCAGGTGCTGGCACAGACCGCTCATCCGGAAAAATATCAAAAGGAACAGGGGATCACTTTTGTTGATGTTGAACGCCTGTTCACCGACAGTGATGTGATCAGTCTGAACTGTCCACTGACAGCGGAAACCAACCATTTGGTCAACACCGCACGTCTGGCGCGAGTCAAACAGGGTGCCCTGCTCATTAATACCGGACGCGGTCAATTGGTTGATGAAGCCGCGGTTGCCCAAGCCCTGGAAGACGGCTATCTCGGCGGCTACGCTACCGATGTGTTGTCCACCGAGCCGCCACGGGCGGACAATCCGCTACTGAGCGCTTCAAACTGTATTATCACTCCCCATATTGCCTGGGCCACCATGGAAGCTCGCGCCCGCCTGCTGGATATGGTGGTCGGCAACATTGAAGCTTTTCTCGCGGGTGAGCCCCGGAATCGTGTCGTCTGATGGACGCCAACGGCTGGCGACAGCAGGTTATTTCTGCCTGGCAGCAGTTTGATGAAGACACCCTTAACCTGTGGCAAGAGCACAAACAGAAGGGGGGAAGCATTTACTGCCGTAAAGCCTGTGGCAACTGCTGCACCCTGACGGTTAACTGCAGCTACCCCGAAGCCGTCATTCTGGCGAGCGCCCTAACACCTCGACAGCACGATCTGGTTCTGGCTCGCCTACCATTGCTCGAACAGCTCTGCAGCGCGGCTACAGACCTGAAAACCTTTCTGGTGTCCCACCGCAACCAGGCCGGCGGATGCCCCTTCCTCGATTCAGAAGAATGTTGCTCCTGTTATGCTGATCGCCCCCTGTCGTGCCGGGCGTTACTGTCAACCCGCCCCGAAGCCTGGTGCGGCGTTGATTTCTCTACCCTTCACCCCCTTGAAAAACAGGCTTTTTTAAGCAGTCTCGATGCTGAGGTTGTCGCCTATCCCAGTCATTATCTGGCCAGGCCCCTCGAACAGGCGGCGGCAATGGAAAAATCTCTGGATGATGAGTTTGCCATGCAGTACGGTGTAAAAATCAGTGGCAACCTGATCTGGCTGCTCGGATTGGAATTGAATTCACAGATTAGTGAGCGGTTGGCACGGCAGGAAGAGGGAATAATTGACTGGTTGTTGCAGCAGCAGGAGCAGTATCCGTATCTGCTGCAGGTGACGGAATCACCATGAGCATTGATCCTACCGTCCACTGGGCCGAAAACGACGAGACCAACGCCGCCGATTGGCGCTCGCAGGGTGGTTTCTCTCCCCCCAGACGGATTCTGATCGGCAGGGACGATATGAAGGCCGATATCGCCTACCGCCTCGCCTGCGAAGGAACGGCGGTACTGTGGCGGGGGGATTTCCACAATGCCCGCCAGATGCTGGCAGCCATGGCTCGGCGGACAAAGAGCAGGCCGCGGAAGCAAACGCGCTCCCCGGCGATTTCTGCGACCCGGGCGTTCCATCTCCACCGCATGGCGCAGGCGCAGCGTGCCCGGATCCTGGGGATGCTTCTGCTTCCCTTCGAGGCTGATCACAGCGTCCCGCTGCGTCGGGCTCCCGACGTTCGACAGCCCTGCCTGGAAGCCTTCGGCCCGGCCGACAGCCCGTACGTTGCCTCTCTGCGCGATCTGCTCGGAGCAATTGGGGCGCACGAATGGCGCAAGAAAGGGGTGGAAATACCCGCCCTGGGAGAGCGTATTTATCCGCACTACGGCGTTTTTTCTCCAGTACGCGGCGAGTACGTTGAGCTGCTGGCCCAGGCGCCGCTACCATCTATGGAGCTCGCCTTCGACATCGGCACGGGAACAGGCGTCCTGGCGGCGGTCCTCGCCCGCCGCGGGCTCAAAAAGGTTGTGGCCACCGATCTGGACTCCGGGGCACTGACCTGCGCCCGCGACAACATCGCGCGGTTGGGACTCGCCGACCGGGTGGACATCGTCCAGGCAGATCTCTTCCCCGCCGGGCGGG
>SLDV01000134.1 GCA_007125165.1 Geobacteraceae bacterium
CCGAGATTGATGCGCTGCAACGGGAACTTGAAAAGCAGGAGGCCATCAAAAACGGCTTGCGTGACCAGATGCTTGCCATGCAGCAGGCCGAGCTGGAGTCACAACAGATCATTGCCCGCAGCCCGCAGATGATCCGTGCCGTGCAGCAGGCCATGCGTGTTGCCAAGGCCGACTCATCCGTATTTATACTCGGCGAATCCGGGGTGGGCAAAGGACTGATCGCGCAATTGATCCACACTCACTCAACTCGTGCCCAGCACCCCTTGATCAAAATAAACTGCGGTGCCATTCCAGAATCACTGATCGAGGCCGAGTTGTTCGGTTACGAAAAGGGGGCCTTTACCGGTGCCCTGGCGACAGGAAAGCCCGGCCACTTTGAGCTCGCCGACGGCGGTACCCTGTTTCTTGACGAGGTCGCTGAGTTGCCCTTGAGTTCGCAGGTCAAGCTGCTAAGATTCCTGGAGGATGGCAAGATCACTCGTCTTGGTGACACCAAAGGGCGAACCCTGGATGTTCGGGTGCTGGCGGCGACCCATCAGAATATGGAAGACATGGTAGAGCAGGGACGTTTCCGCCTTGACCTCTATTACCGGCTGAACGTTATTCCGATTCAGATCCCGGCGTTGCGTGAGCGTTCTGAATGCATTATCCCCTTGATTCACCATTATATCGAGGAGTTCAGTAAACGTACCGGCACCAGAAAGCGTTTGGCCCGCGCTGCCCTGGACGCCCTGTGCAGCTATTCCTTTCCGGGAAATGTGCGTGAGTTGATGAACCTTTGCGAAAGACTTGTTGTCATGGCAGAGACCGATGTGATTGGAGTGGAGGATCTGCCGGGGCAGGTTAATACTAAAAAAGATGAGCCAACTCTTGCTGATGGTGATTTGTTGGCGGGAGCCACTCTTCAGCAGACATTGGATCAGGTTGAGCGTAACCTCCTGGAGCGCGCAAAGGGCCTTATGTCAAGTCAATGTGAAATGGCTAAAGCTCTAGGGGTTAATCAGTCAACAGTTGCGCGTAAATTGAGAAAACATGGTCTGATCTAACTGTTCAATGTTGGTATGGCCGGGTCGATGCGAAAATGCATAAAACCCTCTTTCGGCAAACACGATTTTATCGGAAGGAGGGTTCCAGCTTGCTGACATCATTATTGTTTTTAGACATAACTCGCTGATTTTTGGCTAATAAATAATAATCACAATTCTTATTTTCTTTATATGCTGGAAAATGGCAGGGACTTTGCTGCGTGTCATCGTGGCAAATAATTTCAACGACAACAATCTGAAACGAGCGAAAGGGTTGCTTATGGGGCGTCTGGGAAAGTTGATATCTCTTTTGATCTTGCCGCTTATCACCATTATTGTGTACAGCGCTTTGTCATCCTATTTCTTTAAGAGGCCGCCGATCTGGACATTTGAAATGTCACTGTTTCTTTTCGGGTGCTTTTTCATGCTTGGATCAGCCTATTGTCATATGGAAAAGAAGCATGTTGCCGTTGATATTATCAATCATTACCTGCCTCCTGTCTGGCGCAGGGTGCAGGGCGTTTTTTCCGAGGTCATTGTTCTGTTTGTCGCAATTGTATTGATTTATGTCAGTTCCCTCAGCGCATGGAATGCAACCCTCATCTGGGAAAGATCGGTCATGCAGACACCATTTAATCCTTATGTGTGGTGGTTTCGCTGGGTCATCCCTCTTTCCTGTTTGTTGATTGCTATACAGGCCTGCGTTGACATTGTTGCACACATCAGGGGTACCTCGACCTTATCCAGCGTGACGGTATTGCCAGGGGAGGACAAATAAATGTCTCCACTTTATATGTTTTTGGCCCTGATTCCGTTACTGGTTGCGGGTGTTCCGATTGCCTTTTCACTGGCTGCCGTCGCGATTGTATTTTCCTACTACCTCTGGGGGCCGGGCGCCCTGAATATTGTGGTTTCCGCGACCTGGGGAACCATGAACAACTTCGTTATCATAGCCATTCCACTGTTTATTTTCATGGCGTATATCCTGCAAAAAACCAACGTGGTTGAGGACCTGTACGATGCGTTCTACAAGTGGTCGGGGGCTCTGCGCGGCGGTCTGGCGATTGCTACTATTCTGGTTGGTGCGATGTTGGGGGCGGTTTCAGGGGTTGTTGCCGCCGGTGTCATCGGCCTCGGTCTGATCGGTCTGCCGCAGATGCTCAAGCATGGTTATAACCGCAGGGGGGCTCTGACGTCGATTCTGGGCGGAGGAACACTGGGGCAGCTGATTCCACCAAGCACCAACATGATTCTTTACGGGGTGGTGACCGGAGTCTCCATTGGTGGTTTATTTGCCGGGGGTATTGCTGCCGGGGTTCTGCTGGCATCACTCTACATCATTTATGTTTTTATCCGCGGCCTTATCGATCCGGATTTTGCTCCCGCTCTCCCGGAAGAGGAGCGGGCCTCCTGGCTGGATAAGTTGATTGCCGTGAAAAGTGTGATTCTGCCGGCGCTGTTGATCGTCATTGTTCTCGGTTCAATTCTGCTGGGGATGGCCAGCCCGACAGAGGCTGCGGCTTTTGGTGCTGCTGGAGCGCTTCTGGTGGGCCTGATCAAGCGCCGCCTGACATGGAAAATCATTTATTCCTCTTCTTATGAAACCTTGAGCGTGACCGCCATGGTGGGTTGGATGATGATCGGCGCCAGTGCCTTTGGGTCAGTTTTTTCCGGCCTGGGCGGTAACGCGTTGGTGGCTGATTTCGCCATGAACATGCCGGGCGGACCCAATATGGTGTTTCTGGTTGCAGTGATCTTTGTGTTTCTTATGGGAATGTTCCTGGAACCGGGTGCGGTGATTTTTCTGGCGGTGCCGATTATCGCCCCGATTCTGGTCAACCTGGGGTTCGAACCCCTATGGATTGGTCTGGTCATCAACGTGATTCTTCAGAGTGCTTATATCTCTCCACCCTTTGGCTTCAGTCTGTTCTATTTGAAAGGATGTACGCCTGCAGATATCGACATTGTTGAAATCTACAAGGCGAGTGTGCCCCTGTTGTGTCTGCAGGCACTTTGTGTCGCGGTGATTTTTTTCTATCCGAATGTCATCATGTGGTTGCCGAAATATCTGTTGGGATGACAGTTTTCAGGGGCCAATCAATCTCGTCGTTTTGGAAAGGAGGGATGCCGCTTTATAAGTTACGCGATACGGGGTGTTTATCTGCTTAGTCGAAATTGGTCGAGCTAAAGCATAAACAACGAAGGCGACAATTTATAAAAAAAGGAATGATGCTATGAAGAGAATGTTTTTAGTCTTGATGTCGGTATTTTTTCTGGTGCTGGGAGCCCAGTCGGTGTTTGCGGCTAAGGTCAACTGGAGGCTGGTCACCCACGCCATGCCGGGGACTGAACAGCAGCGCATTGCCGAGGTGTTTGCTGAAACGGTTAAAACCCTCTCCGGTGGTGATTTTGTCATTTCTGTTTATCCCGCCGGGGTCCTTTTTCCGGTGTTTGAAACCTTTGACAATATCCAGAACGGTCTGGTCAATGCCGGTATGGTTTACAGTGCCTACTGGCCCGGTAAAGATCCGTTGTTCAATTTCACCACTCAACCCGGCTCTCCTTTAAGTACCTATGCGGAAGGAGCCTACCTGGTTGAAAAGCTTGAGCCCTGGTTTGAAAAACTCTATGCCAAGCATCGTATGACCTACCTGGGTCATGCGATGGTCAGTCCTCTCTATGAGCAGTTGATGTCAGTTGTCCCTATTGATTCCATCGACAAGATCGAAGGTTTGCGAATTCGTGCATCCGGTATCGGCGGTCAATACTATCGAGCTCTTGGCGCGACAACGGTATCCTTGTCGGCTCCTGACATTTATACCGCGCTGCAGACCCGCAGTATCGAGGCGGCTGAATGGACTTTCTGGGATGAAAATATGCGCATGGGCTTCCATGAGGTGGTCAATTATGTCATCGATCCTGCCCTGCAGAATGGAACCTGTGAATATTTCCCGCTGGTGGTGAACACCAGGAACTGGAATGCTCTATCTCAGGAGCACAAAGACATCGTGATTGCTGCGCGTGATCGCATTCGTTATCTTTCGGCTATGGTTTATAATCAGGAAATCATTGCCCGTGAAAAGTGGAAAGCGCTACCGAATATCACTGTGACCAGCTGGAGTGATGAGGATCTTGCCAAGGCGCGGGCCGCCGGCCACAAAGTTGTTTATGATGAGGCGCAAAAGTCCGCTGATGGAAGAGAGTTTCTTGAAATATATCGTAACACGCTGTGGGAATTAGGCTACAGAGAAGACGCAAAAGCACTTGGTTACACTGAATAAAACCAGTACTAAATAATAAAGATTGTTCGCAAGTCAGGGCTACAATGGATATCACTGGCCCTGACTTGCGATGGACAATCTTCTGAGAGATTTCATGGCTGCCATGGTTTCCTGTTGTATAGATCATTTGGTTGTAACCGCACCGACTTTAGAGGTGGGAGCGGAATATATTAAAAAAAATATGGGTGTTGAGATGGAAGCCGGTGGCAAGCACCCTTCTATGGGAACCTGGAATCTGTTGTTATCTCTAGGAAACTCGACCTATCTGGAAGTTATTTCCATTGATCCCTCCCTGCCAACGCCTGGCCGCCCGCGTTGGTTTGGTCTTGACAGCCGGGGTGACAGTTTTTTGCCGACACTTTCCACCTGGGTGGCGCGAACGAACGATATTCACTCGACTGTAAGTGGCTGCACTGAGACGGTGGGTGACATTGTTCCAATGGCGCGTGGCGATCTGAATTGGCATATTACGATACCCCCTGATGGACTACCGCTGCTTGATGGTGCCGCTCCTGCGCTAATTGAGTGGCCGTCGGGTGTTCACCCCACCGACAGGCTCGAAGACAAGGGCCTGTGCCTGCAGAAACTTGAGATACACCATCCACAACCAGGCCGCGTTCAGCGCTTGCTTTCTTCGATGAATTTCACCGGCGAGATCCTGGTCTTTCCCTCTGTAGATCTGTCCTGCTCCTTGCGTGCCACCATTTGCACGCCACAGGGAATAGTCTGCCTGGAGTCGTAAAGCTTAAGGTAGCAAGGTTAAATCTTCCGCACCTGCCATCAGATGATCCAGCGTTTCAGGTTATGCTAATGTGCATAAGTCACACTTTTTCGGCCGACATCATGGTTCATAATGGATTGTAGAATGCTTTAGCAGATTTTTTTATCGATCCAAACATATCGTTATTACAGTAAAAAAAAATATGTCTCAGGAGAATTGCTGGAAGATCGCCGGGCCGGCACCTTCTTTGCTAGAGTTGTCAGCGTGTTCTTTCTGCCGCGAAGTTGGCGCTACCTATGTCACTTCATACCTTTTACCGTAACGAGTAAGGAGAGGAGAATGATGAATCTTCTGAACAATGCCGCTATCAATGTCCCGTTCCCCAACAATGAACCGGTTCTTTCTTATGCGCCGGGAACCCCGGAACGCGATAACTTGCGTGAAGCGCTCAATGAACTTAAATCAAAAGAAGTTGAAGTGCCCCTGATTATTGGTGGCAAGGAGGTGCGCACTGGCGATCTGGCAAAAATCGCCTGCCCGCACGATCACTCCGTGACTTTGGGGCATTATCACAAGGCCGGCCCCAAAGAGACCCAGCTCGCTATCGATGCGGCCATGGCCGCCAAGCCGGCGTGGGACGCTCTGCGCTGGGAAGAGCGGGCAGCGATTTTTCTGAAGGCAGCCGAGCTACTTGCAGGTCCCTATCGCTTTTTAGTCAATGCGGCGACCATGCTCAATATCAGCAAGACCCCCTATCAGGCTGAAATCGATTCTGCCTGTGAGCTGATCGATTTCTTGCGCTTCAATGTTTATTTTGCCCAGCAGGTCTACGCTGATCAGCCCATGCATTCACCGCCGCCCATCTGGAACTATGTTCAACATCGGCCCCTTGAGGGGTTTGTTTTTGCTATTGCGCCGTTCAACTTTACCGCGATTGCCGGCAATCTGCCGACATCCCCGGCGATTATGGGTAACACGG
Source organism: Geobacteraceae bacterium (assembly GCA_007125165.1). Taxonomy (GTDB): domain Bacteria; phylum Desulfobacterota; class Desulfuromonadia; order Desulfuromonadales; family Geopsychrobacteraceae; genus Pelovirga. The sequence continues at coordinate 6,007 of SLDV01000134.1, forward strand.
TGATCTGGAAGCCCGCATCGTCGGCTGTCTATGCACCCTACTATTTTATGAAACTGCTACAAGAGGCGGGTCTACCTGACGGCGTCATCAATTTTGTTCCCGGTTCCGGTGCCAATGTCGGCGATACCTGCCTGAACAGCCCGGACTTTGCCGGTATCCATTTTACCGGCAGTACCGGCGTGTTCCAGGGGATGTGGAAACAGATTGGCAGCAATATTGCCGACAACCTCTACAAGAGCTACCCGCGTATTGTTGGCGAAACCGGCGGCAAAGATTTCATTTTCGCACACCATTCAGCCGATGTTGCTCCCCTGGCCACGGCTATTGTGCGGGGTGCCTTCGAATATCAGGGGCAGAAATGTTCTGCTGCCTCCCGCGCCTATATTCCCCGCTCCCTGTGGGAACCGGTGATGACCGAGGTCAAGGCCCAGTGCAGTCGCATCAAGATGGGGGATGTTAACGATTTCAGCACCTTCTTTAACGCAGTCATCGATCGCAATGCGTTTAAATCGATTACCGCCTATATCGACTACGCCAAGGAATCGACGGATGCCGAGGTCGTTATCGGTGGCAACTATGACGATAGCAAGGGGTTCTTTATTGAACCGACGGTCGTCGTGACCACTGACCCACATTTCAAAACCATGGAAGAAGAGATCTTCGGGCCGGTGATGACCATCTACTGCTACGAAGATACGGATCTTGATGCTGCCCTTGATCTGTGTGATAAGACCTCCCCCTACAGCTTGACCGGAGCAGTGTTCGCCCAGGACCGTGTGGCGGTCAGCAAGATCATGAAGAAGCTGGAAAACGCCTCCGGCAACTTCTACATCAACGACAAGCCCACCGGGGCGGTGGTAGGCCAGCAGCCCTTTGGCGGTGCGCGTGCTTCAGGTACCAATGATAAGGCCGGCAGCAAGCAGAATCTGATGCGCTGGGTATCGGTGCGGGCGGTTAAGGAAAACTTCGTGCCACCGCGCAGCTTTGAATATCCCTACATGGCCGACGATTAATTAGTCTCCGACGCGGCGACTATTGTCCCGGTATGTAAATATCGGAATCCTGCGTTGGCACAGGGGCGGGGAAACCCCGCCCCTTGCAATGTATAACCGCCAGAGCAATTAATAAAAATTGCACTCTAATCAGCGATCAGGAACGACCTATGTCACTTTTTAATTTTGCCGTTGCCAAAACGATCATGCATGTTCCCAAGCCGATCGTCAGCTATTTTGCCAAGGGATACATTGCCGGATCGAATCTGACCGATGCCGTGCGGGTCAGTAAAGATCTGAACCAGCAGGGGATGATGACCACCATCGATATCCTCGGTGAATTTATTACCCGGTTTGAGCAGGCGGTGGACTTCAAAAATCAGGCTCTGGAAATATTACGTACCATCGATCGAGAAAAAATCGATGGGAATCTCTCGATCAAGCCAACCCAGATGGGGCTGCTGCTTGACAAGGATCGCTGCTTTGAGCTGATCCATGAACTGGTCGCAGAGGCAAAAAAGCTGGATAACTTCGTGCGCATTGATATGGAGGACATCGAAACCACAGACGCCACTCTGGAGATCTTTGACAGGCTGCGTACAGAGTACCCCGGCCATGTCGGAACCGTGTTGCAATCCTATTTGCACCGTACGCCAAAGGACGTCATCAACCTGGATAGTGGCTACCAGAACTACCGCCTGTGCAAGGGGATTTATGTTGAGCCGCGCCTCCATGCCTGGAAGAACCCTATGGCCATCAACCGTAACTTTATGCACAGCCTGGAATTGATGCTTCAGCAGGGCGCATATGCTGCAGTAGCGACTCATGATGAGTTGCTGGTCTATGAAACCATGCACATGGTACGTAAGATGGGTTTGACACCGGACAAGTACGAATTTCAGATGCTGCTCGGTGTCGATGAAGAATTGCGTGAGATTATTTTAAAAGAAGGGCACCGTTTGCGTATTTATGTGCCTTACGGGGTGGATTGGTTGCCCTATTCACGGCGCCGGCTCAAGGAAAATCCGTCCATCGCTCAACATGCTTTAAAGCAGATGCTAGGTATAAATAAACACTGACAAACACGGAAAACAGGGATCTGTGCTATTTTTATTCATCATGGGTTGTTGTAGGCAGGTTCGGAAATTCAAATGACGACTGGAACAGATGAACATGTCTGCAACAACAGTTGTAGCTTAACAATCAATAAATCAGGGAGGCAAAGATGAAAAAAGTATTCAGTACCATTATGATGGTCTGTATTGCTGTTGTTATGACAGCGGTGCTGGCCAGTGCCGAAACGCTCAAGGTCGGCGTTCAGGCGCCGATCACCGGCAGTTATGCCAACGAAGGACAGGGCATCGATCGCGGAACCAGGTTGCTGGCCAACCAGATCAACGCTGCCGGTGGTGTCATGGGACGGCAGATCGAAGTTTTTACCTGCGATGATCAGGCTACTACCATGGCTTCAGCCATCTGTGCCCGGGAACTGGTCAACCGTGGAGTATCCATGATTATCGGTTCTTATACTTCCAATGCCGCTGAAGCGGCACAGCGGACCTATTATGAAGCCGGCGTTCTGCAGACGTCCGATGGAACCGCTGACAGTCTGACCGAGCATGGTTACTGGACTTTTTTACGCAACTCCTTCCCCAATAGTGCAGAAGCGGAATATGCTGCCGACTACATGGTCAATTACAAGGGCTATGAGCGTATCGTCGTGATCTCCGACTTTTCCAGTTATGCGGTTGACCTTGCTCAGGCGACCGTTGCAGAGATCGAAAAACTAGGTGGAAATGTTATTTCCTATGAAAGAATCCGTGCCGATTCCCAGAATTTTACTCCGGTACTGACCAATATCCGGGCGAGAAATCCAGACGCTATTTTCTTTGCCGGCTATTACACTGACGGTGGCCAGCTCCGTGCTCAGCAGGTAGCTCTTGGAATCAATGCTGACTTCATCGGTGGTGATGCCAACGACAATCCCGATTTTGTCCAAATTGCCGGCTCGGCTGCTGAGGGTGCCTATATTATCAATGTGCCTACCGTTGATATGCTCCCTTATGATCTGGCAACAGAGTTCATCAACGATTACGTCGCTGCCTATGGCGAGCGTCCACCATCTGTCTGGTCGCTGATGAACATCGATGGTATGCGCGCCATTATTCATGGCATGGAACAGACCCAGAGCTTCGACAACCGCGCGGTTGTTGAATATCTCTGGAGCATGGAAGAACCCCTCGAAGGTATTACCGGTCCGGTGCGCTTTGCCAGGGACGGCAATCGTGTCGGCAGCAGCTACATGACCTTCCGTGTCAAAGCGGATGGCAGTTATGATGTAGTTCATTCCCAGTAAGCCAATGGCGGCGGGGGCAAAAAAACAGTTTTGTCCCCGCCGTTGTTTTTTCCCGAGAGGCCAGTGCGGCAAGATGCTGCCGGAGTGACCTGTCGGGAACAGACGTCCGACGCTTCTACGAATTGAGACTGCAAGCGCAGGAGATAATACTCTATGGATACCTTTCTGCAACAATTGGCCAACGGGTTGACGATCGGTAGCATGTTTGCCCTGGTCGCGCTTGGTTACACCATGGTTTATGGTGTGATGAAGCTGATCAACTTCGCCCATGGTGACATGGTGGCGGCCTCGGCATTCGTCGGCCTGATGGTCTATACCCAGATCCTCGGGCAGACGGCTTCACTGGTCGGGGTTGTCGCCATCTTTTTTATCACGGCGGCGATCATGGCCTGTATCGGTGTGACGCTCGAACGGGTGGCTTATCGGCCGTTACGGACCGCCCCGCGATTATCGGCAGTGGTCTCGGCGCTGGGGGCGAGCCTGGTGATTCAGAACGGCATCATGTTGATCTGGGGACCACGGATGCGTATCTTTCCGGAGCTGGTGCCGCAGGTGTACTGGCACGTCGGCGGTGTGATCATCAGCATGATGCAGGTCATTATTCTGGTGCTGTCGCTGATTCTGATGGTGGCTTTGTACCTTTTTATTGAGAAAACCCGCATGGGGGCCGCGATTCGCGCCAGTTCCCTGGATCAGGATGCTGCTCGTCTGATGGGAATCAATGTCGACAGTGTTATTTCACTGATCTTTATCATCGGGTCATCCCTTGGCGCCGTAGGTGGTCTTTTTATCGCCCTTTATTATCGCGGCATCACCTTTGATATGGGCTGGCAGTATGGTTTGTATGCCTTTATTGCCGCCATTATCGGTGGTATCGGCAATATCCCCGGTGCCATGCTCGGCGGCATGTTGCTGGGTCTGTTCAGCGCCTTTATTTCCGGTTATGTGTCCAGCACCTGGGCCGATGCCTTCACCTTTATGCTGCTGATCGGCATCCTGATTGTTCGACCAACCGGATTGCTGGGTGAGCGCGTTGCGGAGAAAGTCTGATGAAAAAGCTATCCGTTGCGGGTATCAGTATTTTTCTGATGGTGATGGCGGTACTACCTCATTTTCTTGACTCACGCTGGCAGGCCGTTGCCATTACCTTTGTAATCTTTTCCGTTGTCGCCTTGTCGCAGGATATTATTCTCGGCAAAGCGGGAATGTTCAACATGGGGCAGGCCATGTTTTTCGGCATGGGAGCTTACGCCACCGCTATTCTCAACTCTCATTACAACTGGCCTCTGCTGGCCACCATTCCGGTTGCTATTCTGGTGCCGGTATGTGTCGGGATTCTGCTGGCGGCTCCGATCGTTCATTTGCGGGGCGACTATCTGCTGGTAGTCACTATCGGTTTCAATATCGTTTTTATTCAGGTGCTGGTTAACAACCTGGGCGGTGTGACCGGCGGGCCCAACGGTATTTTCGGGCTCGAATATCTCAGTATTTTCGGTCACGAACTCCGCAGCCAGGTGGCGGTGTACTATCTGGCTTTTGCCGTCCTGCTATTGACCCTGGCAATCATGCTGAACCTGGAAAAAAGCAAGGTCGGCCGGGCTTTGCACTATCTACGCGAAGACCCACTGGCCGCCGAGAGTATCGGTATCAACACCAAGCTCTACAAGATCTTTGCTTTTGCCCTTGGTGCCGGGATTGCCGGCCTGGCAGGTATGGTCTATGCGACCCAATATTCGGCAGTGAGCCCTGAAGGTTTTGAATTTATTCAGTCCGTCCTCTTTTTCAGTATTGTTCTGGTCGGCGGGTCATCCATACCAGGTGTTCTGCTCGGTGTGTTTGTGATGTTTGTTTTGCCGGAGATCTTCCGTGAGTTTTCGACCTGGCGATTTTTTGTTTTCGGTTTCGCCATGATTCTGACCATGATCTTGCGGCCGCGCGGTATCTGGCCGGCGACCTTCGGCAAAATTCCAAAATATATGATCAAGGAAAAAAGTCATGGCGCATAATGAACTGATTCTGACGGATGTGACCAAGCGCTTCGGAGGGTTGACGGCGGTTGATTCCTTGTCCATGAAGGTTGAGACCGGGCAGATCTATGGGGTGATCGGTCCTAACGGTGCCGGCAAGACGACGATCTTCAACTGTATTACCGGGATATACCGGTCGGAAGAGGGATCGGTTAATTGGAATGGTGAGGAAATTCGCGGCATGACGCCCTACCAGATTGTCGACCGTGGGATTGTCCGCACCTTTCAGACTATCCGCCTGTTCAGCCAGATGTCGGTTGCTGAAAATGTTGTCAGCGGCCGTCATATCAAGAGTTCTCAACGCTGGTGGCACGGTATCTGCCCGACCGTCGGCTCGCGCCGCGACGAATACGACAACTGGATGAAAGTTAAAGAATTGCTCGAATTTTTCAATCTTGATGAGTTTGCCGCCACTCCGGTGTCGTCATTGCCCTACGGACATCAGCGACGGGTAGAAATGGCCCGTGCCATGGCGGTTGACCCGACCCTGCTGATTCTGGATGAGCCGGCGGCGGGGCTGAATGATAAAGAAACTGCCGAGCTGGTGGAGACCATTTTCAGTATCCGTGACAAGGGGGTTACGGTACTGCTGATCGAGCATGACATGGAGCTGGTCATGAAGGTGACGGATTATCTGACGGTACTGAATTTCGGCAAGAAAATTGCTGAAGGTACTCCGGATGAGATTCAGAAAAATCCTCTAGTGATTGAAGCCTACCTTGGGAGCGAGGATGACGATGAGTAATGATGTACTCTTCACCATAGAAGACCTGGAAGTTTCTTACGGCAGTATCGCTGCGATCAAGGGAATCTCCCTGGAAGTTCGTAAAGGGGAGATCGTCACCATTTTAGGAGCTAACGGTGCTGGAAAAACAACAACGATGCGGACGATCAGTCAATTGATCAAAGCCAAGGCCGGATCGATCCGGTTCAAAGGGCACGAGTTAACCAAATTACCGGCACACAAGATCGTCAAGCTGGGTATCAGTCATTCACCGGAGGGGCGTCGGGTGTTCGGGGTGTTGACGGTGGAAGAGAACCTGATGCTCGGTGCCTATTCCCGCCGTAAGGTGAACCCCGAGACCTTGCGCTGGATTTACGAGATGTTTCCTCGTCTTGAAGAACGGCGCAAGCAGTTGGCCGGCACCCTGTCGGGCGGTGAGCAGCAGATGCTGGCTATTGGCCGCTCCCTCATGAGCGATCCTGAGATGCTCCTGCTGGACGAACCTTCATTGGGGATCGCCCCGATTCTGGTCAAGGCAATTTTTAAACAGATCAAGGAGATCTCGCGCCAGGGGGTAACGGTGCTGCTGGTGGAGCAGAATGCCAAGGCGGCATTGAAGCTGGCTGATCGTGGTTATGTGCTCGAGGTCGGACGCATCGCTCTTGACGGACCTGCGGCAGAACTGTTGGCATCGGACAAGATTCAGGAAGCATATCTGGGTAAAAAACACTGAATGGTAAAATATCAATGACTTTGCCAGGGAGTATGTCACGTGAACTTTAAAAATATCCTTGTCCATATTGACGATCGACCGACCTGTTCATCGCGTCTCGAAGTCGCTATGCAGTTGGCTGTCCTGCAGGAATCCAAGTTGACGGGGATTTATATCATTTCCCAGCTTTATTTCGCGCATCACCGCAAGGAGTTTCTGGAGCGGGCAGACAAGATGCGTAAAACATTCGAAGACAAGGCCGCCGCCGCCGGCGTGGAGGCCGATTGGATTCTGGTGGACTGCCAGATAAGTCGTCTCGATCTGGTGACTGCCCTTAACCTGCATGCTCACTACCATGATCTGCTCGTTGTCAGTCAGACCGATGTTGCTGCAGATGAGCAGGGGATACCTGACAACCTGCCGGAAAAAGCGGTGCTCGGCAGTGGGCGTCCGGTGTTGATCGTTCCTTACGCCGGACACTATAAATGTGATTTCAAGCAGATTCTCATGGCCTGGCGGGGAGGACCGGAATCCTGCCGAGCCCTGCACGACTCCATGCCGATTCTGCGTCGCTCCAAACATGTCCGGGTGGTGACGGTCCACGGTCCGGGTGGTGACGAGTCTTATCGTTCCCACAGCGCTGATATCAGTCTGTTGATGTCACGCTATGGATTGCCATTGTCCTGCGAAAAACGGGTCAGTGGTGACTTGAGTATCGGTGATCTGCTTCTTAACCTCTGTACTGATGCCGGTGTTGATCTGCTGGTCATGGGAGCCACCTCACAGACTCGGCGCGGGCAGCAGACTCTGGGGGAGACCGGCCGCCACCTGCTCAAGTATATGACCTTGCCGGTGCTCATGTCCCACTAGTGGCCGGCTGAAGAAGCACCCTGGCGCTGCTGCGGCGGCAATGGTACTTGTTATGACGACGGCCGGAGCATATTCGTTGCAGACGGGTATTGGAGAGGGCGGGGTTGCCGTTGATTCTTCCGGCAGGGTCGTCACTTCCTGGGGGGTTCTGTCCCCGTACACCAGTGTCGGACAAACATTCCCCGATGCCTTTGCTGCGCTATCCCATGCGCTGATAACTTCCCTAGCAACTGACCGTGCGCAATTTCTGTTTCGACTTGATCCCCCCCTTGTCGGCTATATGGCATGGATCAGTCCATGCGCTGATCTGTCCGCTGAGTACCGCCGTATTGCCATTATTATGAGTAACCGTCCCCTCGAAGAATTAACGCGTGAACACGATGCGATCATTGACTCATCATCGGATGGTCTGTTTGTCTGCGATGCCGGTGGACGTATTCTGCGCGTGAATCCCGCCTCGGCCCGTATCAATCATGCTACCCCGGAACAGCTCGAAGGGCGCGATTATCTCGACGTTGCCGCCCAGGGATTGGTGCTGTTGCCATCGGCCACACTGGAAGCGATCCGTACCCAAAAACAGGTTAGTCTGTTGCAGGAAACCCGCAACGGGCGCAAACTGATCTCGACCGCCATCCCGGTGTTTGACGATCAGCAACAGTTGATCCGGGTGGTGGTCAGTGAGCGTGATATTACTGAGTTGGAGCGACTCAAGCGCGATCTTGAAGATCAGCGGGAAATGGGAGCACAATTTCGGCGGCAAATTTCCCAGTTGCAGCAACAGCAGGTCGGTGGGCGACCGATAATAGCGGAAAGTCCGGTCATGACCGTGACACTCAAACAGGCTCAGCGTTTGAGCCAGGTTGATTCTACGGTGCTGTTGCTGGGGGAATCGGGGACCGGCAAGGGGCTCATAGCTGAGCTTATTCACGCCGGCTCCCTGCGGGCTGAACAGCCGATGGTGACACTCAACTGCGGTGCTATCCCGGAGCCTTTGATCGAGGCCGAGTTATTTGGCTACGAAAAGGGCGCTTTCACCGGCGCGGTCGCCAATAAGCCCGGGCATCTTGAACTGGCTCACAAGGGGACCGTTTTTCTTGATGAGATTGCCGAGCTACCTCCGTCAGCACAGGTGAAACTGTTACGATTTCTGGAGAACGGTGGGTTGACCCGCCTCGGATCAACCCGGCAGAGGCAGGTTGATGTGCGCATGATTGCGGCGACCAATCGTGATCTGGCTGAGTGCGTGAAGGCCGGTTTGTTCCGCGCGGATCTCTACTATCGCCTCAGTGTTATTCCCATTCTGATTCCGCCGTTGCGGCAACGGCGTGAATGTCTGGTGCCATTGCTTAACAGCAGTCTACAATTTTTCAGTGCGCGTGATGGTGTGCGGAGACAGCTCTCAGCCGCCGCTCTGGATGCTCTCTGTGCTTACTCATGGCCCGGAAATGTGCGCGAACTGATGAACCTGTGTGAGCGGTTGGTCGTCATGAGTGACGGTCCGTTGATTGACGTCAGTCATTTGCCGGCAGTGGTTCTGTCAGGTAACGGGAATGGGGATGAAGCTGTCGCCAACTGGCCGGCACAAATGACCATGAACCAGATTCTGGCCAGTGTTGAGCGGGAGGTTCTTTGTCTGGCCCATAAGCGTTACGGTAGACAATCTGCTATCGCTGAACATCTGGGAATGAGTCAGCCGACAGTCGCCCGCAAGTTGAGGTATTATGGTATCGGTGTGCTCAGGGTTGTTCGTAACGAACAGGACACGCTCTAAACCATTTAACTGGATGCTTTTTGTGAAAGCATCCTCCTGTCCGCTTCTTAATATGTCCGTTCCAGAATGTGCCCATCCCCATCTGATATGATGACCTCAACTCGCCGGTTACGCTGCCGACCTTCGGCCGTCTGGTTGTTGGCAACGGGAAAGTCGACGCCACAACCGCGGGTCATGATCCTGCGGGAGTCGATTCCCCTGTTCACAAGGATATTCCGAACTGCATCGGCACGGCGTTCTGACAGGCCCTGATTGTATTCCGCGGTACCGGTACTGTCGGTAAAACCTTCAATCAATAGGTTGCGCGTCGGATATTCGGCCAGGAACGCAGCAAGCTTGCCGATGGTATACTCTGCTCCTGAGCGGAGTTCGCTCTTGTTGATGTCGAATAGAACATCACCCAGAGTGATCACCAGACCTCGTTCCGATTTGGTAGCCTCTAGCTCGGTAATCTGCGCTTCCCGGGTTCGGGCCTTCAGAAGGACCGCGCTCCGCGCCGGCCGCATCCAGAGCCTGCTCCGCCAGCTAAAATATGTTAAAGTTAAGAATCAAAGGGAGGACACCATGAGCCGGAACAAAGATGTCATCATTATTGGTGCTGGAACTGCCGGGCTTTCCGCATTGCGCGAGGTGCGCAAGAGCACCGACAATTTTCTGTTGATCAA
>SLDV01000058.1 GCA_007125165.1 Geobacteraceae bacterium
CCCGCACAAACCTCAACAACATCTCACGTCAATACGAGCAACTGCGTGAAAGCTCTGCCGATGTCATCCAACTTTACGAGGACAACCAGCTCCTCGAAGAACAGAACCAACGACTCAGCCGCGAGGTTGAAGTACTGCGCGAAGAAAATATCAGCTTTCATCGCACTAACATGATTCAGTGGTTTCTCGCCGGAGCCGCGGTCTTTTTCGGTGGTTGGCTGATCGGAAAAATCTCGCGGCAAAAATCTCGCAGTTTTTCTCGTTGATTTTCACTTGTTCTGTCAATTCTCGCGCGAGCTGACCATGGTTGGTTCGCGCTGCGCTATGACTTCCGAAAAAAATATTTTGAAATTCTAATATTGTGTTTTTTCCTTGATTTATCTGATAAAATAAGTATCTTTGCATCCATCTTTTTATTCAAAAGAGGGCTCTGATGCAAACCAAACAACAGCAGTTACGCCAACTTCTGGCTGACCGGGTTATGACCGCCCGTGAGCTGACTCGTGAACTCGGTATCAGCCAACCAACCCTGTCTCGCCTGATTAACAGCATGCCGCATGACATTGTTGTCATGGGCAAAGGACGAGCAACATGTTACGGCCTGCCCCAGAAGGGTGGTCAAGAGCAGGTACGAATTCCGGTTTACAGCATTGATGCCAAAGGGGACGTGCATAAATTTGGTCAACTCACTCCTTTACTGGGAGGTCAATACTGGTGGCAGTCTGTCTCATCAGCGGGAGAACTGTTCCATTATCTACCCTGGCCTCTGCAAGACCTGCTGATTAACGGTTACAGCGCCCGCGCTTTTGCCCATCGCTATGGAGATCAACTGAAACTGTCGCCGCGCCTCACCGATTGGACAGAAGAAAACATGCTCTTCGCCACAAGTCGTCGCGGCGAAGATCGCCCCGGCAATCTGATTATCGGCGATGAATCTCTGGCACGCTATTTTGATTTGGTGCAAGACCCGCTGGAATTGATTGAACTGAATGCACGCACTACTGAATACCCTCAACTGGCGGCCAGAACCCTGTCCAGAGAAATCAGCCCGGCCCAACTCAGCGGAGAACAGCCGAAATTTTCGGCATGCCTTAACGAGCGCGGTTCCCCCTGTCAGATGCTGGTCAAATTTTCTCCGGCAGTAGACAGTAAAGAGGCCAGACGCTATGCCGACCTGCTCATCTGTGAGCATCTGGCGCTGGAGACGATCCGTATGGCCGGCCACAATTCTGCGCGGTCGCGGCTGGTCATGACCGGTAACCAGACTTTTTTATGCATCAAGCGTTTCGATCGCCGCGGTGCCTTCGGACGCTTACCGGTTATCTCTTTACGAGCCCTCCATGCCCGCATCCAGGCGCCCTGTGATGACTGGGTATCTGCCGCCGGAAGGTTGCTTAAAGAAGGGCTGATTCGGCCTGATGATGCAAAAAAATTGTGCTGGCTGGCATTGTTCAGTGACATGATCGGCAACTCCAATCAACATTTTGGCAACATCTCCTTTTTACCCCATGGCAAAAACACTTACCTTTTGGCACCGGCCTACGGTATTCGTCCCACCATCTACGAGCCCGTTGCCGGTGAAATTCCTGCTCGCCTGTTCACCCCACCACCGCTGCGCAAAGAAGCTGGCACGGAGCTGGCTGATGCTCGTCAGGCGGCCATGCTGTTTTGGAAAAGTGCTGCCATCGATGAGCGGATTTCTGCAGGATTTCGACAAATATGTTTTGAAAATTGCGAAATGTTGCAAATGCAGGAGCAGGGACCAAAACTTCACATCTAGCACTCCATAACTTAAACAATATCCGTTATACACAGGACCTTGGCGTGTCAACAAGGCATATCAACGCTATCTGACCATAGGAAATCAGCGTTGATCGTAACGCCGTTGTCGCGTCAAATGGCAAATATGATGCGATACATTAAGGGCTACAGAGCACTATGCTAATGTAATCTCATAAAAACCGCTTAACAACTAGCGCAAATAATGGTATCTTTCTCCTGTACCCCTGTGGCAGTTACCATGAAATGGATATTGCGCTAACCGGACACCCGACAATGAGCGACAGATCAAAAATTCTTTTTGTTGATGAGGATATTGCGGTCCTCAATGCACTTCAGAGCCTGATGCGTGACGAAGACTGGGAGTGTCGTTTTGCCGACAATGGCAGTGAGGCCCTTGCCCTCATGGCACAGGAACCGGCGGAGTTGATCGTCAGCGCCGCAGTGATGACAGAAATGGACGGCATTAATCTGCTGACCGACATTCGACGATTACATCCGTCAACCATTCGCATTTTTCTCACCGACCATTTCCACCATGATGCTGTCGTACGCGCCCTTGCCGAAGGACACACCCAGCAGATTATTCAGAAACCCTGGATTGATCTTGAACTTAAAGAAATTCTTCGCAGCGCTCTGCGTCAGGCGACTTATCAGCGCAAACAGAGCCCAGAACTGCAGGAGTTGATCAATTCCCTCCCGCTTTTGCCAACCCTGCCGGAGACCTACGGCCAGGTACGTGCCTGCATCAGCGATGATGAAATTGATATCGAAAGAATGGCCGAAGCAATCAGTCAAGACGTAAGTCTGTCGACGACCCTGCTTCACTGGGGCAATTCAGCCCTCTTTGGTCAGCGCTTTCTGGTTGATACAATCAAAAAAGCGATCATCGTTCTGGGTACCGATATTGTAGAAAATCTGGTTTTGTCCGAGGCGGCATTTCGTGCAGTCAAGACCAATACCCGCAACATTTCCGGATTAGACATCAATCTTTTCAAGGAACACTCCATTGCGACGGCCACCATTGCTCGCCTGCTGATCAAATTTATCCACAGCAACAATGTCGCCATGCAGGATCGCGCCTTTATTGCCGGACTGTTACATGACATGGGTAAACTTTTTCTGGCCAACTACCTGCCCGAACAGTTTCAGCGGGCCATCGATCTGGCCAGCCAGAACCAGATTTCCCTGTCGGCAGCAGAACAGAGCATTTACCAGACTGATCATGCCCAATTGGGTGCCATGCTGGCAGAATGGTGGAGCCTGCCACCGTTTCTGGTGGAAGCCATCCGCTCGCACCACCAGGCCCGCACCACACCTGTCGAGGCAGAGGTAAACGCAGCAACTTATGTAGCCAATTATTTAGCCTGTCAATTTTCCTTCGCCTCTCATATCGGGCAACATGACATGGAAATTGATCCAGGCTATCTCGAACTCTTCCATCTCAACGAAGAAACCATTGATGTTCTTAAGTCAAAAACCCTGTCGATCATTTCTGCCCTGCCTATCTGATGTCTTAAAATTGCTTCTGCGCTACCTCCAACCTTTTTAGTCACTTTGACTTTTTCCTTTCGCTTCCGGCATAGTAAAAGCCAACCTACAGGTCACCTTCTATCAACGACGTCCGACATCGCGACAGGCCTGATATAACCCCGGGATAAAGACAAAAGCATGAATATCGAACAGATGAAAATTGTATTGAAGGAACTTCTCATCACGACTGACCTTACGCCTTGCATTGTCGGGCACCGTGGGGTTGGCAAAACTGCCGGAATTATACAAGTTTGCAATGACATTGAGCGCCGTTACATTCCCCTGCGTCTGGGACAGATGGAGGTTGGTGATCTGGTCGGGATCCCCTACCGGATCGAGGATACAATGTACTGGTCACGACCCTCATGGTGGCCGGCTGACACCGCCCCCCCCGCGGTCGTGCATTGCGATGAGCTCAATCGGGCCCAACAGGAAGACACACTGCAGGCCATATTCCAGTTTGTTGAGCCACCGGCGCAAGGGCAACAGCGTGCCCTCCACACCCATAAACTCGCCCCTCAACACCGGGTTGTGGTTGCTATCAATCCTCCTGATGGCAGCTATCAGGTCACACCTCTGGATCGGGCTCTGCTTGACCGGATGGTGGTTATTCAGGTGGAGTCCGATGCTGAATGCTGGAGTCGTTATGCCCGACAGGCTGATTTCGATCTTTCTGTACGGCAATTTGTCGGCACTCATCAACAGTTGCTGTCTCTGAACTGCGCCGGCTTTGACATGCAGGTAGAACCTTCGGAGCGTGCCTGGGAAATGGTCAGCATTCTACGCCGCAACTGCCGCTTTCCAAAAGAGCTGGAGATGGAAGTTTACAGCGGCGTCATCGGCAAGGAGGCTGCCGTTGCCTTTCTCCAATGGTGCAGCGAACAGCGTCTGCGGCCTTTGAGTGCGGATGACATTTTAAAGCGCTGGCATGAGGTTGCACAGCAGGCAGAACAACAGCGCGACGATATCCAGGCAGCAACGATCAGCGACTTGACATCCCGGCTTCAGCAGGAGCCTGATCTGAGCGAATCAGAACAGGACTATCTGGTTTCCTATATCGATATCCTGCCGCGTGATATGCGCTTCGGCATGGTCAAAACCCTGCTGAGAGTTCCGCCAATTGCAGCCATTCTGTGCCAGGACAAGTATGACGCTTCGATTCTTGATACCATTCGCAACATCAGCGAAGACGCTAATTGACCCATGCGTCTGCTTGAAAGAACCATTATCAGATTACTGAAAAACCGGCCTTTTTATGGCCAGTTTTTGCTGCAGTTTAGACGCCGTGCTTATCAGGGGCCGAAAGCTGTCGCCGTCACCCTGAGCGATGCCATACCTACCCTGATGGTTGCGGAACAAAGGTTTGCTCTTTTTTCAGCCCTGGAACAGCAAGCTCTCCTGGAGCATCTGGTCAAGCACATTCTTCATCTGCATCCATGCCGCCGCAAAGAGCGTGATCCCAAGCTCTGGGATCTGGCATGTGACCTGGCGATCAATCCCGGCATCGAACACCTGCCGGCTGAAGCACCTCGTCCTGAGCGGCTCAAGCTCCCTGTGGGGCTGGCCGCGGAAGAGTATTACAGACAGCTCCTGCTCATCCCGCAACTCGGCAACCAATCCGGCTTCGGCCATGGTGACAACCAGGCAGATCAACAGGGTACTGATAAAAGTGACAGCGATTCTTCCAAACCGGACCTGCGCCACACACAACCCATTGATGACCATCAGCACTGGCAGGAAGCAGACCGCACCCCGGCCCCCCTGAGCGAACAAGTCGTCCGCCAGATGGTACAATCTGCCTGGCAAAAAGACGGCGATGAAAGCGATGGCGAACTACACCAAATTATCCGTTCCTATCTGGCTCCACCGACAATCCCGTGGCAGCAGATTCTGCGTCAATTTGTCGGTACCGCCGGTCGGGTTGGTCGAACCACGACCTGGAAGCGGGCTCATCGTCGTTTTGGCCAGTCAACACCGGGAATCCGCAAACAGCAGTATCTCAACCTGGTGGTTGGAATCGATGTCAGTGACTCTACTGATACCCGGTCCCTGCGCGAAATTTTTGCGCGGGAACTAGTGCAGATTGCGCGATCACGTAACAGCAGAATCACTGCTCTTTATGCCGGCAGTCGTATTCAACAAATTTCCTGCTTCTGCGGCAATCCCGGTGTCGTTGATGTATTTCGCGGCGGAGGATTCACTGATCTGCGCCCCGTGTTTGATTATGCCCGGAAAATGCAGCCCCGTCCCGCAGCCATTATCTATCTAACCGATGGTTACGGCCCGGCCCCGGAAGCCTCAGACATCCCAACCTTATGGGTTTTGTCAGCAGATGGCGAAAAGCCGGTTGAATGGGGGCTGGAATTGCGACTTGACGACCTGATGGAGGCACCATGAACTGCAGCCACCCCGCTCCCATGTCTGAAGAATCTGTGGTATCAATACTGCAAGCCGCCGGAGCGCGTGTCAGAGGACGCCCCGGACGCAGTGATCATTATGGTTCTCCTCGAGACTTCTCGTTTGAAGTCCGGGCGGTTTTTGCCAACGATCTCGGTCTGCAGATAACCGCCCGACAATACAACTACCGTGACCCGTGGGAGACCACCGGAAGAGTCAATGATCTGGTCGATGTGTCATTGCTGTTTCAAGGCAACTACAGCGAGTTACCCAAAGGCTATGGTTACTTCCAGGGCACGGATACGGAAGAAAACCTGAATTCAGATCAACTCAAAGAACTCATTGAAGCTGTTACCAAAATCAACCCCAAACTTTTTACTCTGCAGAATCTGACTGGAGACCTATAGAAATCTGTGGCATTAATAACTTCAGTTCGCAAAAAGGTCATAAACCATCACACAAGAGCCTTTTTTAGATGCTCTTTTCATCCACATAATGTTATAAAAGAAAAATATCATGAGGCTTTTCATATAAAGGCTTGATTCAATGGGGCGACAGAAAAACCCTCTCATTCTTACAATTGACGACGAAGAACATATCCGCAGCAGCTTCAGGCTCTACCTTGAAGATCACGACTTCGATGTTGTCGAAGCCGGAAATGGGCGCGAAGGGTTGGATGTTTTTTGGCGGCAACAGCCGGACCTGGTCCTGTGCGATCTGCGGATGCCGGAAATGGATGGGTTGGAGGTGCTGCAAACCATCAAGGCCGAGTCTCCGGATACTCCGATTGTCGTGGTGTCCGGAACTGGAATCATCGGTGATGCTATTGAGGCTATCCGCCGCGGAGCCTGGAACTACCTGCTTAAGCCTATTCAGGATATGTCTGTTCTGCTGCATGCCATTAATCAGGAGCTTGAGCGTGCCCGTCTGATCGTTGAAAATCGTGCCTACCAGGAACATCTGGAAGAAGAGGTGACACGTCGCACTGCTGCCCTGCAAAAAGCAATCAATGATCTGAACGAATCTCATCTCAAGCTACGCAAGAGTGAAGAGACATATCGCTCCATTTTTGAAAATCTGCAGGACGTCTACCTGGAATTCGGCAGCAACGGCGTTATTCTTGAAGTCAGCCCTTCCATCTCACAGATTTCTGATTACAAACGCAACGAACTGATAGGAAGCACAATAGAAACCCTTTTCCCCCTGACAGAAGAGCGTGATGATCTACACCAGGTTCTTGGCCTGAAAGGCCAGATCAAAGACTTTGAAATTCACCTGCTCGATAAAAAAGACCAGAAAATTCCCTGTTCACTCAACGCCAGCTATCAAGGAAGTGAACCCCAAAAAACAGACAAAATATGTGCCACCCTGCGTGATATTACCGAGCGCAAGCAGGCGGAAGCACGAATCGAATATCTGGCCTATTATGATGCCTTGACAGAGCTTCCCAATCGCCGTCTGCTACTGAATCGGCTTGAACAGAATCTGTCCCGGGCACGCCGCTATGGTCACTATGGAGCGATGCTGTTTCTTGATCTGGATCGCTTCAAAAATATTAATGATTCTCTTGGCCACCCGATCGGCGATGACCTGCTCAAGGAGGTTGCCGAGCGCCTGATTATCGATATGCGCGCCGAAGACACGGTTTCACGCCTTGGAGGTGATGAATTTGTCGTGCTTCTGGCCGACCTTGGTGAAGATTCCGACAATGCGGTCGCAGCGGCACAGCAAAAAGCTGAAGTTATCAAAGAACGTCTTGCCAGTCCCTATGTTATCCGGGAAAATATTCTGCACATCACCCCCAGTATCGGGGTTGCCATGTTTCCGTCAACCGATGGTAGTTATGAATCGGGCAGCGATATTCTTCGTTACGCTGATACCGCCATGTACCGGGCAAAAGACGATGGCCGCGACACGATCCGTTTCTTTCTGCCAAGCATGCAGGCTGCTGCGGATCATCGCCTTGCCCTTGAAAAGGAGTTGCGCCACGCCCTGGAGCGCGATGAGTTGTCTCTGTTTTTCCAACCCCAGGTCGACAGTGCAGGAAATATTCTCGGGGCGGAAACGCTGATTCGCTGGATTCACCCAAGCAAGGGATTTATCTCTCCCGGAACCTTTATCCCTATTGCCGAAGCAAGTGGACTGATTCTTCCCATCGGCGAATGGGTGTTGCGCACAGCTTGTCAGCATCTGAAAAAATGGAATGATATGGGTCTGGGCCTGACCCATCTTGCTGTAAATGTCAGTCCCCGCCAGTTCCGACAACCCAACTTTATTGCCCAGGTTCATGACATTATGCAGGAAACCGGGGTTGACCCGGGAATGCTCTGCCTTGAACTGACCGAAGGGATGGTCATTGATAATATTGTCGATACCATAGAAAAAATGCAGGGTTTGAAAAAGCTCGGCATTGAACTGTCTATCGATGATTTCGGCACCGGCTACTCCTCACTGGCCTACCTGAAAAGGATGCCCCTTGACATTCTTAAAATCGATCAGTCTTTTGTGCGTGACATCCAAGACGATCTCAACGACGCTGCCATTGTATCCACCATCATCGCCATGGCTGAGCACCTTGACCTGAAGGTTATTGCCGAAGGAGTGGAAACACACTTTGAACTCGATTTCCTCAAAGATAACGGATGCAGTATTTTCCAGGGATATCTATTCAGTCGACCCGTCCCCGACGATCAGTTCATCAATCTGCTCAAAGCCGGCGTCTCCGTCCCTGCCAACTGACACAGATGAGACTTGCCAGCATTTGCCCGCCTTTATGTCATATTGTGGTAATTCGAGCATCTGATATTTTTAAACAACACCTGCCTGTTGCTGCCGGCCGTCTGACTATTTACAGGAGATAAAAATGAGTCAACAATCCAGCGTTATTATCGAAACCAACAAAGGGTCCATCAGCATTGCCCTGAACCTTGTAGAAGCACCCATCACCTGCGAGAATTTTCTCAATTACGTACGTAACGGTTTTTATGAACAAACGGTTTTTCATCGTGTCATACCGAACTTCATGATCCAGGGTGGAGGATTTACTGTCGACATGACCCAGAAATCAACAGACAGGCAGATAAAAAATGAAGCCGATAACGGCCTGAAAAATGTCCGTGGTACGCTTGCCATGGCACGAACCCAGGTTGTTGACAGTGCCACCAGCCAGTTCTTCATCAACCTGGTTGACAACGTCTTCCTTGACCACCAGGGAAAAACCCCTCACGGCTATGGTTATGCCGTTTTTGGCCGGGTCATCGAGGGTATGGAGGTCGTTGATTCTATTGCTGAAGCAGCGACAGGAAATAACGGCCCTCATCAGGACGTTCCCAAAGAACCAATCATTATTGAAAGAATGACCATTAGCGAATAAAGCAATGACGGCTGCGAAGATAATTATCTTTGCAGCCGTCACAGAATTCCTTACTCCTTACTCCCCCAGCGGCAGGACCAATCTGAACCTGCTCCCCTTTCCCGGTGTTGACTCAACCTGCAGTTGCCCCCGGGCTTCATCGATAATCCGGTGAGAGATTGTCAAGCCAAGCCCGGTCCCTTCACCTGGGGGCTTGGTGGTATAAAAAGGGTCAAAAATTTGAGCAATGTCGGAATCATCAATACCACAGCCGTCATCACTGATCGCTACCCAAACCGATTCCTCTTCGGTTCCAGCGGCAAGTTCAATCACCCCCTTGCTGCCACAGGCGTAAACCGCGTTGATGAGTAGATTGATAAAAACCTGATCGATTTTTTGCCGGTTGATACACACTATTCCAGACCGGGAAGGCAAGTAATCATCGACGCGAATATCACCAAAAACTCCCTGGTGGGCAAGCAACTCCCTACAGGTACGTAATTCCACGACCGGATCGATTCTATCAACGCCGGTTTTGTCTGCGGGCCGTGAAAAATTGAGCAGCTCACGAACCAGGTAGTCAATACGCCGGGCCTCGACAAGAGAGCGCTCAACAACATCCCTGTCATCATTTGAAAATCTCCGTTTAAGAAGTTCCAGATAGCCGATCAACGCTGCCAGGGGGTTTCCAAGTTCATGTGCCAGCCCGGCGGCAAGCTGTCCGACTGATGCCATCTTCTCGCTGCGGATCAATTCATCGCGCGCCTGCTGTAACTGATGGTTAGTGCGTTCAAGCTCATCAATATGGGATCGGGTTTCTGCCCTGCTGGATTTCAATGCACGGACCATATCGTTATAGGCTGTCGCAAGCTGAGCCAGTTCCGTCGGTCCGGCAATGGGAAGACGCGTCTCCAGGTCACCACGACTGACATCTTGGGTTGCCTGCAACAGCAGGCTTGCCGGTCTGATGATGTTGCGCTGAAGAAGATAATATCCGGCAGCAATCAACACCAGTCCATAAAGGATCACGTAGATGAATAACAACTGCAAAGAATCAATCAACTGAAGACGAATATCATCAAGGCTGAAATGCACCTCTAGAACACCGGCAAAACGCTGGTCACTCAATATTGGAACCGCCAGATGAACCCCGGCGTTGACATCACTGAAAATATTCACAAGTGCAGGAAAAGTCACTCGACGCTCACTCTCACCCGCAAGTCTTACCTGCTGCCGCCGGGCGACACTGAATGGTTCGCGACCGGCAGATGTGAAGGACCCCGTCAGGGCTAAGTTCTGATCGAAAAGCCACCAGCCATCACAATGACCGGACTCACTGAGTCTGGCCAGCATCTGTTGTCGCTGTAATCCCCTCTCGCCGTCACTTGCGTGAAAATCCTGCTCCGCCAGTGCAGCAGCGACCAGTCGAGCCACCTCATCCAGATGACGCACCCGTTCTCCAAGCAACCGCTGTTCCGTCAGTCGCAGCATTAACAATCCCCCCAGCAGCAGCGCCGCAACCAGCAGAAAAGTCAAGGTAACCAGAATTTCTGTTCTTAAACCGACAACTTTGGCCACAGGCAACCTCGATCCAGTTCAGTGAGTTCTTGAATGTGACTACCATATTTCACCAATAAATTGAATCAAGTTTGTTAAAGCGTCAATGGGTAGGTAATAATATACTTAAAGTGATATGATCAGTATTCCAATCCAATTATTCACGAAAGGATCTCTCATGGCTAAAATTCCACACCTGGATGGAGATGTCTGCATCGGCTGTGAAACCTGTACCCGCATCAGCCCCAAGGTTTTCCATATGGTGTCCGAACACAAGGCCGCCATTCTTGACCCGACTGGTGACACTATTGAAAAGATTGAAGAGGCCATGGACAACTGCCCCGTAGCCTGTATTACCTGGGAAGAATAAAAAGAATCACCCAAATTATGACATCGATTCTTAAGCCCGCAGATCTGATCGAAAAATATTATGCCCACAATCCTTTGGCGCACTCGATTCTGGTCGAACACAGTCGTCTGGTAACTCGCAGAGCCGTTACTATTGCCCGGGCACTGAAACGTCGTGGCCTTGATCCCAATCTGCAATTTATCAGCGAAGCGGCAATGCTGCATGATATCGGCATGATTTTTACCAATGCACCGGAAATCGGCTGCCATGGTGATGCTCCCTATCTGCAGCATGGAATTATCGGTGCCAAACTCCTTGCTGGAATGGGCCTGAACGCTCATGCGCGAGTCTGCGAACGGCACACCGGTGTTGGCTTGACTGCAGTGGAAATCATTCGCGAAGATCTTCCCCTGCCACCGTGTGATTTGCTGCCGGAAACCCTGGAAGAAAAAATTATCTGTTATGCTGATCTTTTTTACTCAAAAAACCCGACCAAGCTGCACCAGCAAAAATCTGCAGGTAAAATACGTAAACAATTAGCGGATTTCGGTACAGACAAGGTACAAATTTTTGATCTCTGGCACGCCGATTTCGAGCCCGGAACCTGACTTTTATGGAAGAATGGGTCCAACAGATCATTCTCTATCTGCCGGATGGGGGCAAATATTACCTGCTCATTTTTCTGGTCGCGTTTGCTGAGTCTCTGCCCGTTACCGGACTCATCGTGCCGGGAAGCACGATGATCGTTCTGGCCGGATTTCTTGTAGTTGCCGACAAAGGTGACTTCACTCTTCTGGCACTTGCGGCGACCTTTGGTGCCCTGTTCGGCGATCTGTTGGGGCTCTGGCTGGGAAAACGCTACGGCGGAACATTATTGCAAATACGCCTCTTCAAGCGGCGCAGGAAGCTGATCCGGTATTCTCAGAAATTTTTCGTTGCCCATGGTGGCAAGAGCCTCTTTTTTGCCCGTTTTTTGGGTCCGATTCGCGGAATTGTTCCCTTTATTGCGGGGCTGTCACAAATTCCAACACGCGCAGCCTGTATTTATATTTTTATCAGCGCTATTCTCTGGGGTATCAGTTACCCGGCTATAGGCTTTCTCGGTGGCAGCAGCCTGCAACAGGCGCAGACCATGGGTGCGCGTTTCGGACTGGCAATACTGGTGCTCTTGCTGGCTGTCATTGTTCATTATCAGGTAAAAAAACTATTCAAATAGCAGGACGACAACCAACAAAGGCCACTCTGGGATAGAATGGCCTTTGTCTTTTAACAACTTGTCACTTTAATGGTTCAGGCGCCGTAGCCTTCCATCTCATCAAACTGCAGATATTGATAGATCTGAGCTTCCCTGGGAGCAATGCGCTCCTTGTAGACGGCAAAATACTCAGCGGGAGTCGGCAGCTTTCCTGTGTTGGCAACCACAGCAGCCAATTCCGCAGAACCGAGGTAAACTTGAGCGCCATCACCCATACGATCATCGAAATTGCGAGTGCTGGTGGAAAATACATTTACCTTGTCCGGCACACGGGCCTGATTCCCCATGCAGAGTGAGCAACCGGCTATTTCGATCCGGGCACCCTTGGCACTATAAACCGCGAAAACGGCCTCTTCTTTCAGTTTGTCCTGATCCATTCGGGTTGGCGGACAGACCCAGGTGCGAACATCGGGATTGAACTTTTCTCCGCGCCAGATTTCAGCAGCAGCACGGAAATGACCAATATTGGTCATACAGGAACCGATAAAGACGTCCTGAATTGGTGTACCCTGTACTTCGGAAAGAAGCTTGACATCGTCAGGATCGTTTGGACAGGCCAGAATCGGTTCGGTAATCTCGGCCAGATCAATGTCAATAACAGCGGCATATTCAGCATTTTCGTCAGCCTTGAGAAGCTTGGGGTTTTTAAGCCACTCTTTGACATCGTTTATCCTGCCACGCAGGGTATCGGGATGCTGGTACCCTTCTTCGATCATCTTTTCCATCAGTGCGATATTTGAACGCAAATAGGCACAGACACTATCTTCACTAAGCTGGATACAACCGGCAGCGGCAGAGCGTTCCGCGGCCGCATCAGTTAACTCAAAAGCTTGCTCTACAGACAGATCCGGCAAACCTTCCATTTCAAGAATGCGCCCGTTGAAGATATTGACCTTGTTTTTCTTGGGAACGGTCAGCAACCCCTGCTTGATGGCGTAATAAGGGATCGCATTGACAGCATCGCGCAGGGTAACGCCTTCATTCAGCTTGCCTTTGAAACGCACCAGAACCGACTCCGGCATATCCAGCGGCATGAAGCCCAGAGCTCCGGCAAAAGCAACCAGACCGGAACCGGCCGGGAAACTGATGCCGATAGGGAAACGGGTATGCGAGTCACCACCGGTACCAACCGTATCGGGAATCAACAACCGATTAAGCCAACTGTGAATAACACCATCCCCCGGTTGCAGAGCAACTCCTTCACGTTCAGCAATAAATTTTGGCAGGGTTTTATGCATTTTCACGTCCGCCGGCTTGGGATAGGCAGAGGTATGACAAAAGGATTGCATTACCATCGGTGACAGGAACTTCAGACAGGCGAGCTCTTTCCACTCATCGGCCGTCATGGGGCCGGTAGTATCCTGAGAACCGACAGTGGTCATCCTGGGTTCACAGGCAGTACCCGGCAGAACACCCTCGACATCGCAAGCGCGGCCAACCATTTTCTGCGCCAGAGAATAACCCTGCCCAGTTTTTGGTGTTGGATTGTCAGGCTGGGCAAAAAGATCCGTCTCGCTCAGACCCAGCGCTTCGCGCGCTGTATTGGTTACGGAACGGCCGATAATCAACGGAATCCTACCGCCGGCACGATACTCATCGGGCACTGTGTTGGGCTTGATGTCAAAGGTTGAAATAACATCACCGGCTTCGTTGGTCACTTCTCCCTTTGCAGTATTGATGGTAATAACGTCACCCATGTTCATTCCGGTGACATCCATACGCAATGGCAGGGCGCCGGAATCCTGAGCCGTATTGAAAAATATCGGCGCAATAACACCACCAATAATTACGCCACCTCGACGTTTGTTTGGTACCGCTGGAATATCGTCACCAATACACCATAAAACGCTGTTACAGGCGGACTTGCGGGAGGAGCCGGTTCCAACAACATCACCGACAAAAGCAACCTGATGACCTTCTTCACGCCATTTGGCAATTTCTTTTATACCGCCAGGAAAGCGCGTCTTACCCATGGCCAGAGCATGCAAAGGGATATCCGGACGACTCCAGGCATCGCCGGCGGGGGAAAAATCATCGGTATTGATCTCGCCTTCTACCTTGAATACCTTGACGGTGATGGTTTCCGGGACACCGGGCTTTCCGGTAAACCATTCCGCATCAGCCCAGCTCTGTACGACTTTTTTTGCTGCGTCATTGGTCTTGGCCAGTTCAACAACCTGATCTGCAGCATCGTAAATATAAGTAATACCGGACAAAGCTTTGACCGCGGTCTCTGCCAGGGCAGCATCACTCAAAGCTGCTATCAACGGCTGTATATTGTAGCCACCGATCATGGTACCAAGAATTTCTACCGCCTTGACTTTATCGATCAGCGGAGAAGCTTTTGCACCGGTTGTGATGTCAGCAAGAAACGCAGCCTTAACTTCTGCTGCCGGATCGACCCCAGGTGAAATGCGTTCAGTCAACAGATGGATTAAAAACTCTTCTTTGCCGGCGGGTGGATTCTGCAACAAGGCGCAAAGATCCTGCGTCTGCTCAGGTGTCAATGGAAGCGCAGGTATTCCCTGTGCATTTCTTTCTTCTTCGTGCTTCAGATAAGCATCAATCATCTCTCTCCTCCATTATCTCGTTAGGCAGATTGACTACACGCCAAAATGACAAATTTTAACATCGAAATTAAACAAGTGTTTTAGCAACCGGCAACTGCATACTGTATACGATCTTCCAGACCAAAGTCAATGAACTGATCCCCTTCATCTGGTCATATTTAACACCATAAAGAGGATGGCAGAGGGGCGGCCAACAAAACAAAACAGCACGCCAACTAATGTCTTATTCTGACACACAGACAATTTATCCTGCCGCTACAGGGAGAAAAACTGTCGTGAGAAAAAGAAAAGAAAGGCAGGCTAATGTTTGAGATGTTGTTGCTTCTTTGTATTGTGTTAATTCTCATCGGGCAACTGCTACCCGATGAGAATTAACCACTATTCTATCTAATGAACCTTGAGGAGCTCTACCTCAAAAATGAGTGCTGCGCTCGGCGGGATCACCGGAGGAGCTCCCTGGTCAGCGTACGCCAGTTTTGCCGGTATGGTGATTTCCCATTTATCCCCTTCCTTCATCAATTGCAGGGCTTCAGTCCACCCCGGGATGACATTACCAACAGGAAAAGTGGCTGGTACACCACGTGAATAGGAGCTGTCAAACTCAGTACCATCAACCAGGGTTCCACGATAGTGAACATCAACTGTAGAATTCAACCCTGGCGATGCCCCCTTCCCTTGAGTCAACAACTTGTATTGCAAACCACTTGCGGTTGTAACGACGCCTTTTTTCTTGCTGTTTTTTTCGAGATAGGCCGATGATTTTTGTGCGTTCTCAGCAGATTCAGCAGCCATCATTTGCATTTCGCGCTCCTGCATCTGTTGCTGGAAGGTCATTAAGATCTGAGCCATTTCCTCTTCAGATATCAGTGTCGCTTCACCTTTAAAAGCGGCCAAAAGGCCTGCTGCGACCTGATCTGGGTCAATATCAAGTTGTTGCATTTTCATACTCAGACCGATGTTCATGCCGATAGCATAGCCGATCTTTTCAGCGTCGGTATCAGGGGGTGAAGCTACACCGATCGACACCGACATAATAATTACCAGCAACATGTTAATAAGTATTTTCATGATGGTCATCCTTTCCTGTTGTACGACAAAAGTATCCTTCGTTTGAGTTTCGCCTGCGAGGTTATAACTAAATCAATCAGCCCGCAAATAAAAAAACAAGGCCCGGCGTGTTTGCACCGGGCCTTGTTTTTTAAACAACAACATAGCAACTTATCAGCCGGCCAGCACTTCTTTCATTTTTTCGAACCCCAGACTGTATGCCTTCTTATTCAGATCCTTAAAAGCTTCAGGTACTTTTGCCAAAACTGCCTGCTCACCTGATTCGCGCTTAACAACGTCGGTCAAGGCAATCATCGCACCCAGGGCAATGACGTTAGCGACGATTTCACGGCCGACATCGACCTTGGCGGTTCGCATG
Source organism: Geobacteraceae bacterium (assembly GCA_007125165.1). Lineage (GTDB taxonomy): Bacteria > Desulfobacterota > Desulfuromonadia > Desulfuromonadales > Geopsychrobacteraceae > Pelovirga. Next base: position 16,219 of record SLDV01000058.1, read on the forward strand.
ATCGGCAGGCTGTAGATCTTGTAGTCGCCCTGTGGAGGCCGTGGGACGAAGTCACTGTCTACCAGCAGTACGCCACCTTTTTTGATACCAACGGCATATTTATCAGCCGCTTCCTGGGTCATGGCCAGACAGGCATCAACGATCGTTGCCTTGGGATAATCGATTGGCCCTTCACCGATGATAACTTCCGACTTGGAAGCACCACCACGGGCTTCCGGTCCGTAACTTTGTGACTGAACGGCGTGACGCCCTTCGATAATCGAAGCGGCTTCAGCCAGAATAATTCCGGCGGTGATCAGACCCTGACCACCCGCACCGGAAAAGCGAATTTCATATCTTTCTACCATGATTCTCGTCTCCTTATGGCTGTGATCAGGCGCCTTGTACACGCGCAATGATTTTTGCGTAGGTTTCGCAGTATTCCGGTCGGTCTTCCTTGTGCAACACACCGGTCAACGTTTTACCCTCCAACTGCTCTGCAGTCATCTTTGCCGCGGCGGTCACCGGAACAGCGATATCCTTAAGACGCTTCATCATATCCACGACACTGCGGAACTTGTTTCGACGACCGTAGGTTGTCGGACAGTCGTCAAGAATCTCTATAACTGCCATCCCTTTGTGCTTGATCCCTTCGACGATCAGCTTGTCGATCTGGGTAGCATGGAAAGCCGTGGTACGGGCAACAAATGTCGCCCCGGCACCGATCGCCAACTTTGCCAGATCAAAAGCCGGATCAGGGTTGCCGTAAGGTGTCGTTGACGCCAAGTGACCGGGGGGGGTCGACGAAGAGAATTGACCACCTGTCATACCGTAGATGTAGTTATTCAGCAGAACATAGGTCATATCGATGTTCCGCCGGCAGGCATGAATGAAGTGGTTACCACCAATCGCCGCACCGTCACCATCACCGCCACAACAGATAACGGTCATCTCAGGCTTTGCCATCTTGACACCGGTAGCAAAAGCAGCGGCACGACCATGAGCTGTATGCAGGGTATTGAAATCCAGGTAACCCGGCATACGGCTGGCGCAGCCGATACCAGAGACAATTGCCGTATTGTTTTTTTCAAGGCCGCAGGTATCCATGGCCCGGATCAGACCCTTCATGACGATGCCATGACCACAGCCGGGGCACCAGATATGAGGCAGCTTACCTGGGCGAATTGATTTTTCATAATCGTAAGCCATTTAAAGGACCTCCTTAACCTGGTCAATAATTTGTGTCGGTGTGAGTGGGTCACCGTCAACGCGAGTAACCAGACCTAATTTACATGTGCTTTTGACAATCCGCTCAACCTCGAAAACCATTTGACCGAGGTTCATTTCGGCAACGACCATCGCCTTGACCTGCTCGCCCAGTTGCGCAACACGCTTTTCCGGGAACGGCCAGAGAGTGATGGGACGGAACAAGCCTGCCTTAATGCCCTGCTCACGCAGTTCATTAACAGCATAACGGGCGGAACGGGCGGTTGAACCGTAAGCAAAGATCACCACTTCGGCATCTTCAGTCATATACTCTTCGTTCAATTCAATATCAGCACGAGCTTCCGGGCATTCTACCTTGCGGATCTGGCGACGTTCTTCAGCATCTACCAGTTCGGCCTTGGTGGTTGGGAAACCATCCTCTGCCTTGTTCAAACCGGTTACATGGAAACGATATTCGGAGCCGAAAGCTGCCAGCGGGGGGACGTCACCGAAAGAAGTATCAAACGGTTTGTATTTTTCCGGCGGAACCGATGGTGCAGTCCGATCAACAACTTCGAGCTCACCCGGCTCAGGGAAGACGATACGCTCACGCATGTGGCCAACGATCTCATCAAACAGAACCTGTACCGGCATGCGATATTTTTCCGCCAGATTAAAGGCACGAACGGTCTCAGAGAAAATTTCCTGACAGGAAGCAGGACACAGAGCGATGGCTGCATGATCACCATGGGTGCCCCAACGGGCCTGCATCACGTCTGATTGACCGGGGCCGGTCGGCATACCGGTTGAAGGACCACCGCGCATAACATTGATGATAACGCAGGGTACCTCAGCAATACAGGCATAACCGATCAATTCCTGCTTGAGGGAAACACCGGGACCAGATGTTGCAGTCAGGGCCTTTGATCCGGCCAGAGCAGCTCCGATAATCGATGCCATAGCACCAATTTCGTCTTCCATCTGAATAAATTTACCACCGATCTTGGGAAGCTCTGCTGCCATAACTTCCGCAACTTCAGTGGAGGGAGTAATTGGGTAGCCACCGAAAAAATTGCATCCGGCATATAATGCGCCCATGGCGCAGGCTTCATTCCCCTGTAAAAGAGCTATTTTCTTTGCCACGAACCAACCTCCTCTAGCTATTACAGCTTGTGAACTTTAATGGCGAAGTCAGGGCAACGCAACTCACACTGATTACAGGCAATACAGGCATCAGCATTAACGACCTTGACAACAAATGCATCCATCTCCAGAACCTTTGTAGGGCAGAACTCTACGCAGATACTGCACCCTTTACAATAGGCATCGATGATCTCAATTTCCGCTTTCGCGCTCATGAACGATTTTCTCCTTTATCTTTATGTGGTGACTGTCGACAAACAGCTTTTCAAAGCGGCGGAATGCTAACATAAGCGGCGACTATACGCCAGCAAAAACAGTCAGATTTAACGCACTGTGATTTACGGTTTTTTCCCCAATAAAACAAACAACTTAGGATCTCCCCTGCAAACTGAATACAAAAATTACGTCACAAAAAAAAGCTGCAACGGTTTTCTACAGGCATTTCAATTGATAGCCTGAACGACAATTACCCTGATTGCATCATCTCTGCCGGAAATTATCGGATAACAACCAGTTCACAGAGGACAACCTAAAACTTAAAGGGCAGCCAAACGACTGCCCTTTAAGAATCAAGAGCAATGAGTTGCCTACATATTCATACTGCCGACAAGTTCTTTAACCGCGGCAACAGAATTGTCCATAAGTGCCTGCTCTTCAGCATCAAGTTTCATTTCAATAATCTTCTCGATACCGCCGGCACCGATGACGCAATGAACGCCAACGTAGAAATTATCGACACCGTACTCCCCCTGCAGCAATGCACAAGTCGGCAGAACACGTTTCTGGTCCTTGAGGTATGATTCGGCCATGGCGACAGCAGAAGATGCCGGGCTGTAAAAAGCGCTGCCATTACCAAGCAGCTTGACAACTTCACCACCAGCACCCTTGGTACGTTCGACCATCGCGGTCATCACTTCCTTGGCCTTGGCAGCGCTACCATACTTCTGCTCAAGCAGCTCCATCACCGGAATACCGGCAACGTTGGCGTAACGAACCAGGGGAACCATGGTGTCACCATGCCCACCAAGGGTAATCGCGGTAACATCTTTAACCGAAACACCAAGCTCCCAGGCGATAAACGCAGCAAAACGGGCAGAATCGAGAACACCGGCCTGACCGCAGACACGCTCTGATGGGAAGCCGGTAATTTTCTGGCACAGGGTCACCATCGCATCAAGCGGATTGGAGATGACAATAACAAAAGCATCAGGAGCATTATCACGGATGCCTTCAGAAACACTTTTCATGATCTTGGCATTGACTTCGATCAGGTCATCACGACTCATGCCAGGCTTGCGGGGCAGACCGGCGGTGACAATAACAACGTCTGCGCCGGCAATGTCTTTGTAGTCATTGGTACCGGTCACGCTGACATCAAATCCGTCCACGGGAGCAGCTTCAGCAATATCAAGGGTTTTTCCCTGGGGCATATTTTCAACGATATCGAACAACACCACATCCCCCAGCTCACGCAACGCACACAGTTGAGCCAGAACGCCACCAATCTGTCCACCACCGATCAAAGCTATTTTTGGTCTCGCCATTTTCTCTCTCCTTGTTTTGAAATATTATATTTCACTGGGTCGGGGCGACCCATCGCCCCGACCCGCTCGGACTGCAGATCATACCAAAGACGGCTACATGGCGTCGATGATAGCATTCAGAGTTGCACTCGGACGCATCGCCCGCTCAGCCTTTACCGGATCAGGGCGGAAATAACCACCAATATCCACCGGCTCGCCCTGACAATCGATCAGTTCCTTGTCAATTTTAGCGGCATTATCGGAAAGCTGCTTGGCCACTGGCGTAAAGCGGGCCTTGAGATCCTGGTCCTGGTTCTGCGCTGCCAATGCCTGAGCCCAGTACAGGGTAAGGTAAAAAGTACTGCCACGGTTGTCCAGTTCTTTGACCTTACGTGAAGGCAGTTTCTGGTTTTCCAGGTAGGTACCGATTGCGGTATCCAGGGTTTCGGCAAGCACCTTGGCCTTGCTGTTGTTGTAGTTTCTGGCAACCAGCTCCAACGAAGGAACCAGCGCACAATACTCACCAAGAGAATCCCAGCGGGTGTGGCCTTCCTTGAGGAACTGCTGCACATGTTTCGGGGCAGAACCACCGGCGCCGGTTTCAAACAGGCCTCCACCGGCCAGCAGCGGCACGATGGAAAGCATCCGCGCGCTGGTACCCAGCTCAAGAATCGGGAACAGATCGGTCAGGTAGTCCCGCAGAACATTACCGGTCGCGGAGATCGTGTTTTGCCCCTTGCGGATACGTTCGAGGGAATAGCGCATCGCTTCACGCGGTGGCATCACCTTGATTTCCAGGCCGTTAGTATCATGCTCAGGCAGGTATTTGTTGAGCTTGGCGATGATCTGCTGGTCATGACCGCGGTTTTCATCAAGCCAGAAAACCACCGGCTCACCTGACTCGCGGGAACGCTCAACAGCAAGGCGGACCCAGTCTTTTATGGCAATATCCTTGGTCTGGCTGGAACGATAAACGTCGCTCTTCTCAACCTTCTGCTCCATCAACACCTGACCGGCAGAGTTGACAACCTGAAAGGTCCCGTTGCTCGGCGCTTCGAAGGTCTTGTCATGAGATCCGTACTCTTCGGCTTTCTGAGCCATCAGACCAACGTTTGCTACGCTACCCATGGTCGCCGGATCGAACTGGCCGTTGTCACGAGCATTATCGACGATTTCCGCGTACATGGTAGCGTAACTGCGATCAGGAATCATGGCGATGGTATCCTGAAGTTGATCCTGCAGATTCCACATTTTGCCGCCGTCACGAACCACGTTCGGCATCGAGGCGTCGATAATCACGTCGTTAGGAACATGGAGGTTGGTAATATTCTTGCGAGAATCGACCATAGCCAGAGCCGGAGCGTCCTCGTAGCACTTGTTGATATCTGCTTCGATTTCAGCTTTTTTGTCCGCCGGAAGCTTGTCGAGCTTGGACAGGATATCCCCCATACCGTAGTTGGGGCTGGCTCCGATTTCTTTCAGAGTGGCTGCGTGCTTGTCGAGAGCATCTTTGAAATAAACGGAGACACAATGTCCGAACAGAATAGGATCGGAAATCTTCATCATGGTGGCTTTTAAATGCAATGACAGCAGAACACCCTTTTCTTTGGCTTCTGCCGCTGTAGCAGCGTAAAATTCACGCAGTTGGCGCACATTCATGGTTGAGCTGTCGAAGACTTCACCTTCCTGCAGTTTGACCTCTTTCATCACTTTGGTGCTGCCGGACTCATCGACAAACTGAATTTTCACGGTATTGGCCGTATCCATGATAACAGATTTTTCAGACTCATAAAAATCGCCACCATCCATATGAGCAACACGACACTTTGACTCACCTGGCGCCGGCCAGGGCTGCATCATTTTGTGGGGATTTTTCTGGGCGAACTTTTTGACGGAGGCCGCAGCGCGACGATCCGAATTGCCCTCACGTAACACCGGATTGACCGCCGACCCGAGGACTTTGGAATAGCGCTCCTGAATCTCACGCTCTTCGTCATTCCTGGCTTCTTCCGGATAGCCGGGGACATCATAACCCTGCTGTTGAAGCTCTTTGATGCAGGCCTGCAACTGGGGGATGGATGCACTGATATTGGGAAGCTTGATGACATTCGCTTCAGGAGTCTTGACCAGCTCACCCAGAACTGCCAGATGGTCCTCTACCCGCTGTGCTTCCGTCAAGCGCTCAGGAAACGTAGCCAGAACACGGCCGGACAGTGAAATATCCTTCTTTTCAACATCAATATCACACCCTTTGGTAAATGCCTGCACTACCGGCAAAAATGCATATGTGGCCAAAGCCGGTGCTTCGTCAATTTCGCTCCAGATAATTTTAGCTGCCATTTTTCTCTCTCCTTGGTTAATAAAGTGTCAAATAATCAAACTATAACCCTGTTATAAACTGGGAATCCCGCACGGGAAAGTGTTGTATACAGTATACAAGCAACAGAAGCATGTCAAGAGGCATCGGGACAGAGCTCGACAAAATATCGCAATTATTAGAGAGGAAATCACGCCCTGGGCCTCGTGACAATAACCGGCCGCAACAAGCGATTTTCAAAGCAGGTCAGAACAAATCCAATTGACGAGCTTCCTGCTGCGCGGCCTCAAGCTCTTCACGGCTCTTGTCCCGAGGGATATCCAGTAACTGTCCCGGGGATATTTCGCTTGGGGTTTTAATCTGGTCACGGTTGGCACGATAAATCAACGGCCACAGTAATCGGTCACCATAAACCTCAGGCAATGCAGCAATATCTGCCAGGGACTGTCCCGGTTTAACTTCATAGCGCTCCAGCTTTACCGGCGCAGGTGGTGGTGCAGGAGCCGGCTGTGGCGTTCTTGCTGGGCGGTCCGCAGCCGCAGCCGCAGCCGCAGCCGCGGCCTCGGCCTGGCGCCGTCGCTCGAGTTCGAGCTGACGTTGTTGAGCCGCCCGCTGCTCTGCCAGCATCTGCTGTCTCTCTTCCTCAGCCAGACGTGCTTTTTCGGCGCGTTGACGTTCCAGCTCGGCAACGCGCTCTACGGCTTTCTCTGATTCAATGCGAGCAACCTCGGCATAACGCTGGGCAAGCTGCAAAGTCCTCTGGGCCGACCGATATTGCTGGTTCTCAATCTGCAGCTCTGCTGCATCCAGGGCAGTGCGAGCAAGTTGATATTCACCCGGCGACCAATCCTCAGCACCGAGATCAGCAGCATGACGAATCAGATAGCGTGCGACCTCGAGCTCAGCCATCGGTGCCTTGGCGCAACCGGCAAGAAACGCTGCAATAATAATGATCGTTAGAAATAGTCTCGTAATCATCTAAAATCTTTTCAAGTCTCTATTAACCCTGTTTTTTTCTGAGTTTGATGCCCAATTCCTGCAACTGCTTTTCATCAACTGCATTCGGAGCATCTGACAGCAAGCAGGTGGCTTTCTGGGTTTTGGGAAAAGCAATGACATCGCGAATTGAATCGGTGCCAGAGAGAATCATCATCAAACGATCCAGGCCAAAAGCGATCCCGCCGTGTGGTGGTGCGCCGAAACTCAGAGCATCAAGCAGGAAGCCGAATTTCATTTGGGCCTCCGCTTCGCCGATACCAAGGAGTTCAAACAGCCGCGACTGTACTGCCGGGTCATGTATCCGGACACTGCCACCACCTACTTCTGACCCATTCAACACCAGATCGTAAGCCTGAGCACGCGCCTTGCCGGGATCAGTGTCGAGAAGAGGAATGTCCTCCTCCAACGGAGAAGTGAAGGGGTGATGAACTGCAACATGGCGCTTAGCCTCCGCATCCCATTCCAACAATGGGAAATCGGTCACCCAGGCAAATCGATATTCGTCTCTGTTCGCCAATCCCAGGCGCTGGCCTAGATGTCCTCTTAGTCGGCCCAGCGACTCATTGGCAATAGCCGCCGTATCAGCAACAAAAAGTAAAAGATCGCCAATTTCTGCAGCCAGCTCCCGGTTCAGGCCGGCCAACTCGTCGGCAGTAAAAAACTTGGCTATAGGAGACTGCCACCCTTCTTCGGTCACCTTGACCCAGGCCAGCCCTTTGGCACCATAGATTTTGACGAAATCGGTAAAGCCATCAAGGTCTTTGCGTGAGAACTCAGCCCCGCCCTTGACATTGAGCGCCTTGACCAGTCCACCGCTGGCAGCAACCTCGGCAAATACCTTGAACTGCGAATCAGCAACCAGTGCTGTGAGATCAACAAGCTCGAGGTCGAAGCGCATGTCAGGATTGTCAACCCCGAAACGCCGCAACGCTTCGGCATAGGTCAACCTGGGCATGGGAAGAGAAACTTCCAGACCGATTGCTTCTTTAAAAATCGTGGCTATCAGCCCTTCCATAGTACTGATGACGTCGTCGCGATTAACAAAACTCATTTCGCAGTCGATCTGGGTAAATTCAGGCTGACGGTCGGCACGCAGGTCCTCGTCACGAAAACACTTGACGATCTGGAAGTAGCGATCAAAACCTGAGACCATCAGTAGTTGTTTGAATAACTGCGGCGACTGGGGGAGAGCATAAAAATTCCCCTGGTTGACGCGACTTGGAACCAGATAGTCGCGCGCTCCCTCCGGTGTGCTCTTGGTCAGTACGGGGGTCTCAATCTCGACAAACCCCTGGCTGTCAAGATATGTTCTGACCGTCCTGGCGACCAGATGCCGCATCATCAGATTACGCTGCAACGCCGGACGCCGCAGATCGAGATAACGATATTTAAGGCGAATGTTCTCAGCGACCTCGGTATATTCATCAAGCATGAAAGGCGGCGTTTCAGAACGGTTGAGAATCAATAACTCAGACACTTCGATTTCTACTTCGCCGGTCTGCATTCGTGGGTTGGTAGTTCCTTCCGGTCGTGCCGAAACCTTGCCTCTGGCGGCAACAACAAATTCATTCCGAATCTGTTCGGCTTTCTGATGCGATGCCGTATCACGATCAGGATCCAGGGCCAGTTGCACAATCCCCTCACGATCCCGCAGATCGATAAAAATCAAACCACCGTGGTCACGGCGCCTCTGAACCCATCCCATCACGCAGATTTCCTGCCCGATCAATGCTGCCGTCGGTGCGCCACACCGATGTGTTCTTTTCCAGTTCCCCAGTTTATCGTTTTGCACGTTTCCTCCAAGCGCACCCGCTGGTGCCCAAAAAATAAATTATTAAACCGTAGATTATATGGATGGTTATTGATATCGGTCAAGCACAACGATGGATTCAAGCGGACTTTTCAAGACAATTCCTCGACCAATGAATCGAGGCGAACACTTTTCTGGGTGCTGTCTGCCATGTTTTTCAACTGAGCCAGACCGGTCCGCAGTTCTTCGTCGCCGATAATCAAGGTTTTAACGGCTCCCATCTTGTCGGCGCGGCGCATTTGGGCCTTGAGACTTTTACCCATATAATCCATCTCCGTCCAAACTCCCTGTGCCTGCAGTTTCGACATCAGAACAAAAGCCTGCCGGGCGGCATCTTCACCCAGTGCGGCAATGAAAAGTGCGGGAACCTTGGCCTTTTGCTGACGTTTGTCGAGCATGAGCACCAGACGCTCAAGGCCGATAGCGAAACCAACACCCGGCAATGCAGGGCCGCCAAGACTTTCAATCAGACCGTCATAACGCCCCCCGGCAGCAACAGCATTCTGTGAACCAAGCTGATCTGTCACCAGCTCAAAGGTGGTACGCACATAATAGTCGAGACCGCGCACCATACGTGGATTAACAACGTAAGGCACCTCGAGCAGATCAAGGTATTGCCGAACCTGCCTGAAATGTTCATCACATTCGTCACATAGATGATCGATCATTGCCGGAGCGGCCACGGTAGCTGCCCGACAGGCTTCAGCTTTACAATCAAGCACGCGCAGAGGATTATTCAGATAGCGTCGCTGACATTCGCTACAGAGCGCCTCCAGGCGCGCCTGAAGATAATTGATCAGTTGTTGTCGATAGCCAGGACGGCAGACCGGGCATCCCAGAGAATTAACTTCCAGCGATACGGCACTGATGCCAATCCGGGAAAAGTAATGATGAAGCATCAACAGCACCTGGGCGTCAATTTTGGGGTCCTCGACCCCGATCGCCTCGGCACCAATCTGATGAAATTGACGATAACGTCCTTTTTGGGGACGTTCGTGACGAAACATAGCACCGATGTAGCAAAGCTTGGCAACCGCATCCTGCGTTGCCAGCCGATTCTGGATAAATGAGCGCATCACCGGCGCTGTCCCCTCCGGACGCAACGTCAGTGAGCTTCCGCTCTTGTCATTGAAAGTGTACATCTCCTTTTCCACAATGTCGGTGGTTTCACCAATAGAGCGGCTGAAAAGTTCAGTTTTTTCAAGTGCCGGCGTCCTGATTTCAGCGAACCCGTAGGTGCCGAATACGTCCAGTGCGGTCTGCTCAAGAAACTGCCAGACGCCGACGACATCGGGCAGAACATCGTTCATTCCCTTGATTCCTGCAATACTCAATGTTTTATCCTTTCATGCATCCTGCACTGGTTAAAGCCACATCTGTTCCCACTCACAACAACCGTCGACCATAGTTCATTTTGTCAGCTGATTGTTTCCACTCTTCCGTTAAGACAAATCATGCCCTCTCCCTCAAAGCGGCCAGGGTGAGAAAGTTTCAGCGTTTTATTCCCCCATACGGCTTTATAATGAATCGAAAAAAGCAAACCCATCCACGCCGCGACTTAAAGAAGGTACCACAAAGAGGCGCTGACGCCGATGTTATAAATCAAAGGAAGGGGAACAGCAAGAACTAGCTGCAGGGAATAAGTACAGAAGAAAAGATGAGTCCGATTCCGGACGGAAACTAATTCATAGTCTGAATTTCACTGGCACTGCAGATACTGTTACGCGACTCCTTGCCAACGTACATAGCCTGGTCGGCAAGATCAAGCAGCCGTTCCTGATGGGTAGCATCATCTGGAAAGGTCGCTATGCCGATGGAAACCGTCACTTGCGAGGGGGTGTTTTCATCTTCCAGAAAAACATGTTTTTCAATCAGGCCGCGTATCCGCTCGGCAACAACCCGTGCTGCCCGACGATCGGTTTCAACCAGCAGGGCAGCAAACTCATCGCCCCCGAAACGGAACAGAGTATCGACGTCACGAACACAACCGCGCATCAGTCTGCCGACCTCCTGCAGGGCGGCACTGCCAGCTAGGTGTCCGTGCTGGTCGTTGATCTCCTTGAATCGGTCCAGATCCATAAACAAGACAGAGAACTTAAGTCCATAACGCTGTGAGCGCATCATTTCCTGATTAAGGGCAATCTGCAGGTAGCGATGGTTATACAAACCGGTCAGATCATCGGAATACATCAACTGCTGGGCATTGCGATAACGCGATGCATTGGTGAAACCAAGAGCAATTTGATCACTGAGGTAACGCAAATCGGCCAGAGAAAAATCGGCATCCAACTGAATGGCATCGCAGATCAGTATTCCGCCTTTCAGTACTTCGCCGTCACGTAAAGGCAGCATCCAGATTTGATCACGACTCTTCTGCATTTTCCGCAACCCGTCAGCACTGCGCGATGATGGCTGCGCCACGCCGACAGCTTCATAGAACTCCGGCAGCAGCAGGCCGATAAGCTGCTCTGCGTGCTCCGAATGAATTTTCTTCAAACCGGTCAGGTAAGCGGCTTTGTCGTCCCCCAGAGTAAAAGAAAACCCTGACTCAGAACCTAGCTCCCGCAAAAGGGCTTCGAGGGATTGGGGAATAAGACATTCCAGATCGATCAGGGAAGAAAGGGTCTGTCCGGTTTGAAAAAGATTGATCTGCCGCTTCAAATGGGCATTTTCTGCCAGCAGACGGCGCTGCTCGAGACAGGTGGAAATAAGGTGCTTCAACTCTTCCGGATTGAAAGGTTTGACCAGATAATCACGGGCACCGTTTTTGAGGGACTCAATAGCTGAATCAAGGCTGGCATAGCCGGTAACCATAACGACTTCAGGGGGAGATGGTAGCGCCTTGGCAAAGCGCAGGACGTCAATACCGCTCCTGCCCGGCATAACGACATCACTCAGAACCAGGTCGAAGGGCTGAGACTCGAGCAGTCTGACAGCTTCATCGCCACTGGAGCAGACAACAACGTTATAACCGGCACCTTCAAGAAGGTCACGGTAGAGTTGACGAAAAAAAAGCTCATCGTCAACGACCAGTATTTTTGATTGGTCAACCATCATAAGCCCTTTGTAATATTATTGTTTTAGTAACAGCTTTTACCCTATAAAGTCAACGGAAAAGCCCATTGTGCCACGTCTGCAACCGCCACCCGGACGCATTCAACTGTGCCCGGATACTGCCATTCATATCAGTTCGATAAATTTCGATATCCTCTGCAGACAGGCTGATCATCAGTCTCTGCGCCGGCAGTCGATAAATATTTTGATAACCGACTGAGACCAATCCAACTTGTGGTTGCAGCAAATTTATCAGATATTCCGTATCTGATCTTCCACTGCCATGATGAGGCAGCTTGAGCAATGTCACCGGATGAGGAATCCCCGCGGAGATGAGCCGGTTGACTCCCGCCGCCTCAAGATCGCCGGTTAACAAAAGCCCCTGACCAGCGTCCATTTGATCTTTATGGCGCAGGTACAGAACCAGGGAGGCATCGTTCGGGTTATCGGCAGCAGCGCTGTCATTGTAGAGGAGCAATTCTCCCTCTTTCCAGTCATTAAAAGCACTCCATCCCTGCTCTACCATTCGCACCGGAATTGCACGGCGCTCGATGACCTCTATTAGCGCCGGGTTGTAATTGAATAAAGGTTCGCCGATAACAAACTCCGCAACGGGGTAGCGGTCGAGGATATACACCAGGCCCTTCCAATGATCGGCATGATCGTGGGTGAGAATGATCCGGTCGAAATGCCTTACGCCCATTTCACCGAAAGCCGGTGCCAGTAGCCGCTGTCCGACATCGAAACGATCACCATAGAGGCCACCACCGTCAATCAGGATATTTTGGCCGGCATGATTCTGTAACAGTAAAGAGTCCCCCTGTCCGACACTGAACATGGTCAAGGTGATCGGCGCTGTCGATGTCAGGGTCAACTGCCACAGCATCACAACAAGAATGGCACAACCTGAGACCAGCCTGAGCCATAACCTCCGCGACAGTTGCGGCAGCAGCAGTAGCGGCAGCACCATCACAGCGACTGCGAGATACTGGCTGCGGGAGAGGTATAGATAGTTTCCGGCGAGCAAAGGAAGATCGGTCAACCAGAGCGAAAAAAGATAGAGATGATGAAGAAAAAAACCGCAACACTGGAACATCAATGCGGCGGCCTGGGGCCATAACGGATATAAAATCAGCCCGATAAAACCGGCAGGAAGCGCTGCCAGAGTGACGATCGGAACGCAGATCAGATTTGCCACCAGAGCCGCTGGAGCAAGCAGATGAAAATTAAACAGCACCCAGGGAAGAGTCGCCAGAGTCGCAGCGCAGCTCACCAGAAAAATCTGTGCCAGATAACGCAACGTAAACCTTGGCAATGCGTTGAGGCGCTCATGTTGCCACAGTGGACGCCATAACAGAATTCCGGCAGCCCCACTGAATGAAAGCTGCCAGCCGGCCTGCCATAATAACAGCGGATTGACCAGCAGGGATACCAGCGCAACGCCGGCAAGCAGGTGCAATGGATTAACCGGATACCGCAAAAAGAATAGTAACGCCCCGATACTGGCCAGGGCAAAAGCCCGGCGGGTGGAGACCGCGTCACCGGTTAACAACAGATACCCCAAGAGCAACGGCAGTAAAATCAGCGGCAATACCCGTTGTGGTGGTTGCCAGTTCAGCAATGTTGACGAGCGCCGATAAAGCAACAGCAACAACTGATAACCGAAAAGCCCCAACAGACCAAGATGCAGCCCGGAAATGGCAAACAGATGACTGACTCCGGCACTGGCCAGAGCGCGGCGAACATGATCCGGTAACTGGCGTCCCTCACCTAGAACCAGTGCCCTGACAAGGTGCGTTTTTTCGTCCGGCAAATGCACCGCAATAAAGGAAGCGATCTGCTGCCGCCAATGCACGATACCACGCATCAGACCTTTACTGCCCCGGTCCAACACCTCAATCTGACTCATGCTCCTGACCCAGGATGTCATGTCAATCTTTTCACTGGCCAGATGACGTGACCAATGGAATTCACCTGGAGTTCCAAACAACCGCGGCTGTCGCAATCGCCCGGTAAAGCGAATACGATCACCTGGCAGCAGGCTCTCTGCCCCTTCCTCTATACTCAGGCGCATCCGTAACGGCCGTTGCAGAACCAGCGGCTCTGACTTGTCCCAAACCTCCTCTACCTGCAGATGAACGCGACTGCGGCCGTCGCTGATCTGCCTGACGTCTGTGACCGTGCCGATAGCAGTGGTACGGCGGGCCACCTGATCGATCCGCGTCACATCGTCAGAAGGTTGCAATAGAGCGGGATAACGGACATTAAAGAAAAAGGAAAGGGCCAGACAGGCAAACAGCAGAGAAAAACGGGAAAATCGGGGGAAAAAGCGACAAGCCAGAGCAAGAACAACACAAAGGAAAATTGCTGCCAGCCCTGCTGACGGCCCAATAGAACCAAAACTGGCAAAAAACAAGCCGACCACTGCTGCGGCCAGCAAAACAGGTAACAACGGCAAGATCCCCCTCCCCCGTCAAACTGACTGAGGCTAGCGCCCCGATATAACAAAGAACATGAGCACGTTTGTTAACGCGTCATGCCGATTTTTTAACCGTGCGAGTTTTCTCCGGCTGCGCCGCAGGGCCCCCCTCATGAGTACGCAGCATCTTTTCTGCCAGCAGAACATCTTCCTTGCAGCCGATAAAGACAGGTGCGCGCTCATGAATGTCATTCGGCATCAGGTCAAGAATCGGTTGCTTGCCATCTGAAGCAGCACCACCGGCCTGCTCGATGAGATACGCCATGGGGCTGAGTTCAAAGAGAAGGCGCAGCTTGCCGCGTGGCAGATTTTTCAGATGAGGGTAAAGGAAAATTCCCTCCCCCTTGAGCAGAACCTGATTAATATCCGGCACAAAACCACCACTGTAACGTAATTTGACACCGCGCTTTTCCAGAGAAGAGACGTAACTCTCGACCCCGGGAGTGTACTGGTTGCGCACACCACCCGGCGAATAGAGGCTACCTTTAGGCTTTAAGGTGATGTGTTCACGCAGCAGAGTGTATTCCATCAGGTTATTCATTCCGAATTCGAAGACCCCGTCGCCAACGCTGTAAACCAGAGTTGTGCGCGGGCCGTAGAGGATGTACATGGCCGCCGCCTGTTCACGACCGGGGCGCATCAGATTGTAGCCGGGGAAAATGGCAACGATCGTCCCGACCGCCAGATTAACATCAACCAACGAAGAGCCGTCAAGGGGATCAAAAGCAACCGAATATTTTCCCTCCCAGTCAGGCGAAACGGGGATGATCTGGTCCATCTCCTCCGACATCATGTTGGCGACAACTCCGGAATGATCGAGCCGCTTGCGCAGGATACGATCAGCCAGAACATCCAGGGCCAACTGCTGCTCACCATAAAGGTTGGAGGTACCGGCAACACCCAGCTCACCGGTACGGATGGAGTGGATAATATATTTAGACGCTTCGGCTATCTCACAAATAAGATGGATCAGGTTTTCCTCAACACCGGTTTCGCGCAAATGACGTCGCAAATCAACTTGAAATTTGGTTTTCCCCGGTTCACTCATGAGATATGCGCTCCTTGTCTTGGTGGAATTGACGACCTTCAGGTTGGCCAGCATGCGAGCCTGCTGTCACTTTAGCCCAGTTTAGGCTTTCCGGCAACCGTGAACTGTTGTTAATGGTGCAAAAACACCACGCTCAATGGCGGTGCCGGCTGATGGCAGCGATCTGCTCATGGTGTGGTTGGCGGCAGGCCTCAAGACCTTCCTTGAGGGTCGGATACAGCAACTCGAGGCCAAGCTTGTCGAGCAATTTTCGATTGGTCATCCTGCGTGATTCCTGCAAAAATGACAGCGTCAGAGGGTTCATCACCTGCCGGGCTTCATCCCAACTTAACTGCTGCGGTCGTGGCAAACTAAAAAGATCAGCAACGGCGATAAAATATTCACTCATGCTGCCGGGTTGACCATCACAGACATTAAAAATATCGCCCGGATAGCCGCGTTCCATCGCCGCGAGACAAATACGCACCAGATCCTGACTATGAATGCGGTTGGTTTCCGGCGAATCTTCCGGACGCAACACCTGGTGTCCTTTATGCAATTGTGCCAGAGGCAAACGGCCGGGACCGTAGATGCCGGTGACGCGCAGAATGATCAGGTTAAAGCCCAGCTCCCGGGCTGTTTCCTGCAACTGGGTTTCTGCACTGACCCTTCTTTTGGCACGGCTGGTCTGGGGATTTAACGGGGTCTCCTCAGTTACCAGGGCTCCTTTGCAATCGCCATAAACACCGCTCGTGCTCATATAGACAATCCGCTGTGGGCAGTTGTCGGGCGCCAGCATACGACAAAAATTTGCCATACGGGCATCAATCGTACCGCCCCCTTGCGGTGGCATAAAATAAAAAAGCTGTTGCCGGTCAATAGCCAGGCAGGGCAAATCCTCGCGACGATCGAAATCGGCAACAACCGGTATCACGCCAATATCTTCAAGTTGTGCAACGTCATCGACATGGCGCACAGTAGCCTGAACCCGGCATCCCTGTGCCAGCAGTTCTTTTGCAACCCGTTTACCGATATCACCGCAACCGATGATCGTATAGTTCTTCATCTTCCCAGACTCCCCTGTCAGACCAGACTCTTATTAATGATTTCATATAAATCGCGTGACAGTTTTTCCTGCTGCAACGCCACAAGTTCTTCGCGTAACAACTCACGCCTGCGTGGCTCCAGGCGTTTCCAACGTGTCAAGGGGGTCGCCATGCGCGCAGCGACCTGGGGATTACGCTTATCCAAACGGCGGATCTGTTCTGTCAGCAACCGGTAGCCACCACCATCCAAGCGATGAAAAACCGCCAGATTCTGGGCAAAGGCGCCAAGCAAAGAACGTGCTCGATTGGGGTTGTTCAGGGTAAAACCGGGATGCAACAGCAGTCGCTCAACCTCAAAAAAGGTTTTTTCGCCACGCCCCAGAGCCAGAGTGGAAAACCATTTATCAAGCAGCAGAGGATGATCCTTCCACTGGCGATAAAAATCTTCCTTGACCTGATCACGGGCCGGATGATCAGTATCCACCAGTGCAGCAAAAGCTGCCAGCCGATCAGTCATGTTGCCGGCCTGCTGATACTGCCGCAGACAACAATCAATCATCTCCTCGGCGGCATCGCGCATCAGCAGGACGAGGCAGCCGTGGGCCAGACGTCGCCGACCGACCGCTACCGGATCGAGAGAATAATCTTCATCGATGGAATAGTTGTCGTAGCGCCTCTGCAACGACTTGCGATGGAGGGAAAGAAGTTGCTGCAGAGCCCGCTCACGAACATCTCGTACCAGTTGCGGGTCAACAGCCTCAAGTTGATCTGACAGATACTGTTCACTGGGCAGCTGCAGCATGCGCGCCAGCAGACTTTCATTGGCCTGCCGGTCGGCCAGAGCGATTCCCCAGGCATCCACGAAGACCTTACTCAGCCCGGCAAACGGCTCCCCCTCCTGCACCTGTCGGTAAAGCTGCAGCAGTTCTGAAACGGCTAACTGCTGCCCGGCTTCCCAGCGATTGAAGGAATCACTGTCATAAGCCATGCGAAAAGCCAGATCCTCTGCGCGATCATGCGTTTGCAGTCGTACCGGTGCTGAAAAACCGCGCAGCGCCGACAGTACCGGCCGCTCCTGAACACCGACGAAGACAAACTGCTCTTTCGCCTGCCTCAGTTCAACCACTCGACTGGTACCGGCAGGAGAATTTTCTGTTGCCAACTGCAGGGGCAGGTCGCTTCCGTCGCCTCCAAGCAGACCAACCACAACCGGCAGATGAAACGGCTCTTTGTTTGACTGACCGGGCGTTGGCGGACAACTCTGCTCACAATCGAGGGTGAAAGTCCGGGTGTCGCTGTTGTAATCAGTGGAAATTTTCACCTCAGGGGTGCCGGCCTGGGTGTACCAGCGACGGAACAGCGACAGATCGATGTCACCGGCCTCCTCCAATGCGGCGACAAACTCCTCACAGGTCGCCGCCTGCCCATCATGACGATCCAGATACAGGCGCACTCCCCTGATGAAATGTTCTCGCCCGAGCAGTGTCTCCAGCATGCGGATGACTTCGGCACCCTTATTATAAATCGTTGTGGTGTAGAAGTTGTTGATCTCCACGTAAGACTCCGGACGCACCGGATGAGCCATCGGCCCGGCGTCTTCTGGAAATTGAAACTGCCGCAGCAGCACAACATCGTCAATCCGCTTGACTGCGGCAGACTGCATGTCGGCGCAAAACTGCTGATCCCGCAACACTGTCAGCCCCTCTTTTAAACTGAGCTGGAACCAGTCGCGGCAGGTAACCCGATTACCGGTCCAGTTGTGAAAGTACTCGTGAGCGATGACCGCCTCAATATTGAGATAATCAGTATCTGTTGCCGTCTCCGGGCGAGCGAGCACATATTTGGAGTTGAACACATTGAGCCCTTTGTTCTCCATCGCTCCCATATTAAAGTCATCAACAGCGACAATCATGTAGCGATCAAGATCATATTCAAGCCCGTAGACGTCCTCCTCCCATTTCATCGATTTTTTCAGTGATGCCATGGCGTGGTCACAATCATGGCGATTGCGCTCTTCCACATAAATCTGCAGCAGAACCCGACGTCCGGACATGGTAGTGTAATGATCTTCCAGACAGACCAGATTACCGGCAACCAGGGCAAAGAGATAACCGGGTTTGGGGAACGGGTCTTCCCAGCGGGCGAAATGACGACCGTTGGCCAGTTCTCCCTGTTCGACCAGATTGCCGTTACTCAGCAGCACCGGGCAGTCAGCCCGCTCCCCTTCGATCCGAACGCGGAAGGGTGCCAGGACGTCGGGGCGATCCGGATAGTAGGTGATGTTACGGAAACCTTCGGCCTCACACTGGGTACAGAAGATACCGTTGGATTGATAGAGACCCTCCAGCGCCGTATTATTCAGCGGATCAATGCGGGTAACAATTTCGAGAGCCACCTGTGGTGGCGGAGCGGGAATTATCAGACTGACATCATCACAATGGTAGTCTTCAGCAGACAACGGAATTCCATTGAGCTTGATGTCCAGCAACTGCAGATTCTCTCCATCCAGCACCAGTGGCTCTGTTGCCTCGTTACGGTCCGGATTGAGCCGCATCTGCACCGCTGCAACAACCTGCGTGGCTGTCGAATTCAGATAAAAATCGAGATCAACCTGCTCAATCAGATAGGCAGGGGTACGATAATCCTTCAAATATTTCGCAGGTGGTGATGGTGTTGACATAAGTCCCCGAAGATAATGAATTTCTTATGGTTGCTCCGACGATCAGGCTAATCGATATAATCGCGATACAACAGACTCGGTTGAATTCCCCGATTATCCTGATATTTACCGCTGGCGTAAGAATCACTCTCCCCCTGCAGGGCGTGATAATAGATTTGACATATTTCCACTCCGGCATAAATCCGGATCGGTTGCACGCAGAACATTTCCAGGGTCCAGAAGCCGCGGAAACCGACATCACCGAACCCTGCCGTCACATGAACAAACAACCCCAGGCGCCCCACCGATGAGCGCCCTTCCAGCATCGGCACCAGATTACTGGTCTCAGTATATTCCACTGTCCGGCCCAGATACAGCCGGTGCGGCTCCAGCACAAAGCCTTCTTCCGGAATAGTCAGAGTTGTCCAGCTATTGTTTTTTTTCATATCGAGCTGCTTTTCCGTATAAATCAGCAACTCATCATGCAATGCCAGGTTATAACTGTTGGGATTCAGACGCGATGTATCATAGGGACGGATAACAATATCCTGACCCATTCGAGCGTCGATTTCCCTGCCGGAGAGTATCATCTGTTTTTCCTCTCTGTAACCCTCACTTGAAAAAAATATTAAAGAGAAGTTGTCCGGGACCTCGGGACAGACTAACCCTGTTCACGAGCAGGACGATATGGTATCTATCCTTCATCCCGCACCGCACCGCAACGCCAGCAGGCACCAAAGTGGCCTTCGAGCTCTTCATGACACTGCGGGCAATTCCAGATGGCGGTATCGGTATCGTTTTTTAACCAGGCATCAAGAAACATTCTGGCCCGGGGCCAGGCCTCGTCGTCAACCACCCAGAGTTCCGGGCAACATTCGACAAAGGGGATCTCGCCAACCGCCCCAATCAACTGCTGGTTACGCAGAGCACAGTTGATTCCCTCGCCGGCGAGAATATCCCGGAGCAATTCGGCCTGATAACGTTCATAAAAACTGAAAACATGGAGTTTTTTCATCTTGTGCAGTATAGCAGGACGGTAGAAAAGAAAGAAAGAGGCTATGCCCAGTCGCTGCCGTGCCTGGAACTTCAGCCTGCTGGAGGGAACGATGATCGACCTGTCTACCAACTATATGGGCCTGCCATTAATAAATCCACTGATTGTCGCCAGTTGCAGCCTGACCGGGAGCGTCGATGGGGTTAAACAATGTGCAGATGCCGGCGCCGGTGCGGTGGTTTTGCGCTCCCTGTTCGAAGAGCAGATCAAGGGAGAAATATCATCAATGAGTCGCCATGCCCACGATTATCCAGGCTATGGTGAAGCTTTTCAGTACCTGCACAGCTATGCAACAGCGTTCGGCCCACGCCAGTACCTGCAACTGGTCAGGGAAGTCAAGGAAGCCGTCTCGATACCTGTTATTGCCAGTCTGAATTGTGTTTCCAGTAACTCATGGGCCCCTTACGCCCAGCAACTCCAGGAAGCCGGGGCTGATGCTATCGAACTTAATGTCAGTATCATGCCCACTGACTCATCCCGATCATGTGACCATATTATCAGCGACTACCTGAATATTCTGCGTCAGGTGAAGGGGCAGGTCAGCCTCCCGGTCGCTCTGAAAATCGGCCCGTACTTTACCTCCTTTGCCAACGTTGTTGAACGCTTTACCCACGACCGGGCCAAAGCGCCGGCCTACAGTGTCGGCTGGATGGGGAAAAACCGGCAAGCGGGAGAAACCACTTGGCGGGGGGCAGATGCACTGGTACTGTTCAACCGCTTTTACCAGTTTGATATTGATATCGACAGCCAGCAGATCCATCCCGAGTCAAACTACAGCACCCCGGCGGAAATGTCGGACATGCTGCGCTGGCTCTCCCTTCTTTTTGGTAAAGCAGACTGTGATCTGGCCGCGTCGACAGGAATTCACGACGGCAGCCATGTCATCAAGGCCCTGCTCGCCGGAGCCACCGTGACCCAGCTCTGCTCAACCCTGTATCTGCATGGACTGGGACGGATCAGTCTCATCGAACAACAGCTCCGTCAGTGGATGGAGCACAACAACTACAGCCGTCTCGATGATTTTAGAGGACGGCTCAGTCAAAAATCCAGCTCAACACCGAAAGCTCACGAGCGCGTACAGTACATGAAGCTGTTCATGGAACAGAACAACCAGAACCCTGAAAAATCAAACTGAAAGAAACAGGCTACGAGGTAATACTTATCATGCAGGAAATGATCCGCAAAATTCTCACCTCCAGGGTTTACGAGGCAGCCATCGAAACTCCTCTGGAAGAAGCAACGGACCTGTCACTGAAACTGAAGAATCGCATCCTGCTCAAACGGGAAGATCTGCAACCGGTTTTTTCGTTCAAAATTCGCGGCGCCTACAACAAAATTGCTCACCTTTGCGAAACCGAACCAGTCAGCGGGGTCATCTGCGCCTCTGCCGGCAACCACGCTCAAGGGGTTGCTTTTTCAGCAAAAAAACTGGGCATCAAGGCCCTGATCGTCATGCCGGCAACGACGCCGCAGATCAAGGTGGAGGCAGTCAAGTCCCTTGGCGCCGAAGTCGTTCTTTATGGTGACAACTATTCTGAAGCGGCCGACCACTGTGCCCTGCTGCAACAACAAAGAGCCCTGACTTTTATCCATCCTTTCGACGATGAACTCATTATCGCCGGACAGGGAACCGTGGCTGATGAAATATTGCGCCAGAGCGCCGGCAAGATCGACGCTATTTTTGTCCCTGTCGGCGGCGGCGGCCTGATTGCCGGCATTGCTACCTACTTTAAGGCCCTGGCACCACAAATCCGCATCATTGGTGTCGAACCCCTCGACAGTGACGCCATGTACCAGTCCCTGGAGGCGGATAAGCGCATCAATCTCGAAACAGTTGGTATCTTTGCCGATGGTGTGGCGGTACGGCAGGTCGGTAAAAAAACCTTTGACCTGTGCCGCAAACATGTTGATGAGATTGTCCGCGTTTCAACTGATGAAATCTGCAGTGCCATCAAAAGTGTCTATCAGGCAACCCGCTCTATCGTTGAGCCCGCTGGTGCCCTGTCAATGGCGGGCCTGAAGCAATATGTAAAAGAACGAAAAATCAGCGGACAAACACTGGTCACCATCAACTCCGGTGCCAATATGAATTTTGAACGTCTGCGTTATGTTTCGGAGCGCACTCAGGTTGGAGAAGGGCTGGAATCATTGTTTGCCGTCACGATACCGGAAAAACCGGGGGCCTTGCGTCATTTCTGCAGCAGTCTGCTCAACGGCACCAGCATCACTGAATTCAGCTATCGGCTGGCCGACCGTGAAAAAGCGCATCTGTTTCTTGGTATTTCCATCGGTGGCGAAGAAGCCCGCCGGGAATTTGCTGCCCGCCTCAACAACGAGGGCTATGCCACCATTGACATGACCACGAACGAACTGGCGAAAACCCATCTGCGCTACATGGTTGGCGGGCGCTCGTCAACCGCCACCAGAGAGCGCCTGTTCCGCTTCTGGTTTCCTGAGCGCGCCGGCGCCCTGACCCGCTTTCTTGCCGACATGGGAACCAACTGGAATATCTCCCTGTTTCACTACCGCAACCAGGGAGGGGAATTCGGCCGCGTGCTGATTGGGCTGGAGTTGCCACAAGGTGACGAAGACGAATTGTTGCAATTTCTTGACCGTACCGGCTATCGCTATCTGGAGCAGACGGACGACCCGGCCTATCAGCTGTTTCTTTGATGAGAGGGGTTCAGGGTTGCAGTAAAATGCAGCAATCAGTTATCCATTTGACTGACAATATCCTCAAGGGTTGTGCCGCGAGTCAGGCGAATCTGACGGATACTTGTTGCGATTTGGGTCTTCTGCCCTGTTGCCTGAAAGAGTTGTTTCAGTTGCTCCTCGATTCGCCCTACCACGGCTTCCGGTTCCAGAGGCTCTTCACCACTGTCGATCAACAGCAGAGCAAAGGTCTGATCATCGAAGCTGGTAATGAAGTCTTCATGACGCACCAGAGCGACAAGCTTCTGGGCGACAGCTTGCTGTAGCTGTTCTCCATTTTGAGCATCCTCTGATACTGCTTCTTTGTTCACCCTAACAGTCAGCATCAGGCTGTCGCTTTTTTCATCACGATGTTCACTCAACACCTGCTGCAGAACCTCGACAAAACAGCTTTTGTCCACCACGCCGGGGTAAAATCCCTTGAGGGAACGATCCATGTGACAGTAGCGTGAATCTTTGCGACGCGCGCGCGTTCGCTCGATAATTTTAAGCTGCTTGTCAGCGACTCTCATTTTTTCCGAACATTCCGGACAGGCAACCAGCCAGCCGCACTGTTCACAACTACCTTTACTGAAGAGGTTTTTAAAAAACTGTATCATCTTTTTGTCCTTTTGTTGCTTGATGACTTCGCCAGGGCTTTGGAGGATAAACATTGATGCCTGACAGTGCAGAAGGCATGATCCAAACATCCTGATAATGCCACGATAATCCTAATCGCCATCCTGAGCAGTACCACGACGTTCATTTTTGGCCCGATACATGTTCTGATCAGCCCGGTTGAGAACCTCCTCGGGGTCATCCCCGGGAGAGAGGCTGACCACACCAACACTGCATCCGACCGACACGACCTGATTTTTAACCGTCATCGGCATGCTCAATTGCTCTTCAACCCGACGGGCAACCATGTCCGGATCAAGGTGATGACTGCCATCTTTCATCAATAATAGAGCAAACTCATCACCACCCAGACGTGCAGCTGTATCTCCTTCACGCAGCAGATGGCGGATACGACCCGCAACGACCTGCAGTACCAGGTCACCCGCTTCGTGTCCCATTCTGTCGTTGATCGGTTTGAAATCGTCGAGATCCAGATATAAAAGAGCCGCCGGTTGTCGCTCTCTGCCCGGCGAACTGAGTACTTCTCGCAATCTCTCCATGAAGAAACGACGATTGATCAGTCCCGTCAGGGTATCGGTATTAGCCAGATCAACCAGCTTCTGCTGCGATCGCCGTCGAGCTTCGATCTCTTGATGGAGTTCGCCGGTACGTTTTGACAATATGCGCATGGCACGATTGAACGATCGGGCCAAGTCGGTAAACTCTCCCCAGAACCGTTCCCTGATGCGGACGTCGCTCGCACCGTCCTGCAAACCCGATGTCACCTCGGTGAGCCGTCGTAATGGCTGAGCAATCAGCCGCGAGAACCACAACACCATGAGCAAAACGAGTATCGCCGCCAGCAACAGCAACAGCAGTAATAAGCGCATCTGATACCAGAATGCTTCGGTGAGGCAATCGGTAGACAAGTGAACAACAACACGTCCAAAGTGATGATCAAGCGGCCGCATCATCACAATCTGGTCCTCAACATACAGGGGTCGATCGTAAACAATAATAGCGCCAGTCTCCTCAAGCAACTCGGAGGACTCCAGTAAAAGTAGAAAGCTTTGAGATTTCGCCTCACAGAATTGTCCGAAAGCCTGTATTCGATTATCGAAATCGCGCAACAGCAATACGGTTTCACCACCGACCCTTTCGCAAGGAAAATCATCCAGCACGGCATACAGATTTTTCATGGTGACGAGAACATGAATACTGCCTATTGTCTTTTCCCCGAGAAAAAGCGGCCCGCTCACCCAGATACGGGGACAAGTGTCCTTTCTCCATTCCAGTTCAAGCTCTTTTTCGTCTGTGCCCAACACCGGTGGTACCAGCGCCGGAGCTATCTCGCCATCCTCACTGTGAATGCCTGTCACCAGCTGATCTTCCGAGTTGCGTATCCAGATGCCGGCAAAGTTATCCATCGGCAACAGGGCGTCGCTGAGAATCCGTGTCAACAGATCAAGATGTTCTTCCTCGCGTGTCTGGTTATAGGCCTCCAGACTGATGCGCATCTGGGTGCGGCTGGTCAACAGTTCCAGTTGTTGTGACAATCGTTGCAATTCAAGGTTGAGTCGGCGCTGCTGAACATCAGCCACCTGAACAAGGCTTGCCTCAATAATATTGACGGTGCTGCGTTTGGTGATCTGGTACTGCGCACAAAAGAGCAGGATCAAAGGAACCATCGAGACGAGAAAAAATGCGGACAAAAGACGGGGTCGCAGACCAATCGCGGCGATGAACCTGTGAATGCGCGATCGCTTCTTCCGCAGCCCTTGGCGGTGCCGGTAGCTGTCTTCACGCGGTGCATTCATCAAAACCGGCCTCCAGGGTTGCAGTCCCTCAGCTCCAATAAAAAACGACAAACGCTGCTTGCGCAGATACTTTGCGTTTACATTTTTATCATCAGGTCACATATGGACACTGGATATTGTCGTCATCGAAGCTGATTTTCTTGGCAACCACAGCCGGTAATAGAAA
>SLDV01000064.1 GCA_007125165.1 Geobacteraceae bacterium
CGTGCCGACGGTAAACTTGATGTCAGTCTCCAACCTGCGGGAACTGCCGGGGTAGACAGCGCCTGCCAAAGGTTACTGCAAGAACTCGAACAGCACGATCTGATTCCACTGACCGATCAGAGCCCTCCAGAGGTAATCCGCAGCCAGCTTGGGATCAGCAAAAAACTGTTCAAAAAAGCTGCAGGTAATCTCTACAAACAAGGGAAAATCACCCTGACACCCGAAGGTATTCGCCGTAACTGATCCCGATTGTCACACAAAGAAGCGAGCTGTCTACCTGTTTTTGCCGATTATCAATCCCTCACGAAAAGAGCGCTTTTATTCTTGACAATATCACTGAAGATTTTTATAGTTTCATTTATTTAACTGATTAGCATCAATTTTCCGCTTGAACCCTTCTCCTGGGGGAGAAGGTGGCTGAAAGCCGGATGAGGGGGCTTGGAATGGTCAAAACCTCCCCCTCACCCTGGCCCTCTCCCTCAGGGAGAGGGGATAAGATGGCATCTACGGAAGATTAGTTCTAATCAGGTTTATTTATTTACGGAGGCAGTCTAATGAAACTTTCCACTAAAAGCCGCTATGGTGTCCGTGCCCTGTTCGATATGGCTTATCATGCCGGCTCAATGCCGGCCCAGATCAAGGATATTTCCCGCCGGCAGAATATTTCCCCACGCTATCTGGAACAGATTTTTCAGGATCTTAAAAAAGCCGGTCTGCTCAAAAGCCGACGTGGTCCTCAGGGAGGGTACAGCCTGGCCAGAGCGCCGGAAAAAATCACCGTCAAGGAAATCGTTCTCGCAGCAGAAGGAGAGTTGTTGCTGGTCAATTGCGTCAAAGGACGGCGCAAAGACGGTGAAGCATCGCCCTGCTGTGAATTTGACAACCAGTGCCTGACTCAGAACATCTGGGCCGAAGGCAGCAAGATTCTTGGTGATTATTTTGATTCGATTACCCTGAAGGATATGTGCGACCAGGGGCAGCAGATGGGGCTGGAAAAGGAGCTCGATCACCGCTTCATGTACTTTATCTGACCGTCGCGATGCCCCTGTCGAGCCATTACAGAAAGCTGCAGCAGATCCTGACCGAAATGAGGTCGGTAGCTGTCGCCTTCTCCGGGGGCGTCGATTCTACCCTGTTGCTCAAGGTCGCCTGTGATACTCTCGGCGCCCACCAGGTTCTGGCCCTGACGGCGACCTCCCCGATTTTTCCGCAGCATGAACTCGACTGGTGCCGGGATTTTACCCGGCAGTTAAACGTCGGGCATATCCTCTTCCCCGGTGACGAACTGCAGCTTGCCGGCTTTGTTGAGAATGGCCCCGAGCGCTGCTATCATTGCAAACTCAATCTCTATCAACACTTTCTTACTCTTGTTGAAAAACACGGGCATTCGCTTCTGCTCGACGGATCAAACCTTGACGACCTGACGGATTATCGTCCCGGACGCAAGGCAGTTGAACAACTTGACATCCGTACGCCCCTGCTCGATGCCGGTTTTGACAAAAAGATGATCAGGGCGTTAAGTCGAGAGCTGGATCTGCCGACCTGGAACAAGCAGGCCTTTGCGTGCCTGGCTACCCGTTTTCCTTACGGCACACGGATTACCCGCGAAAAACTTGAGCAGGTCGGGCGCTGTGAATCCTGGCTCCACCGCCAGGGCTTTTCCAACTACCGCGTCCGTGTTCATGGCAATCTGGCCCGGATAGAAGTCTCTCCTGACGAAATGTTGCGACTCTTTGAGCAAGAGTTAAAAGAAGAGCTGATCAGTGTCTGTAAAACCAACGGATTCAACTATGTCACACTCGACCTGCAGGGTTTTCGTAGCGGCAGTATGAATGACTGCCTGTCGCTGAACCAACAAAAAACAGGATCAAGGTGACACCATAAGGAGACCCTATGCCAAAAACCAGCGCGCTGCTTGCCGTCTGTTTTGTCGCCGGCCTGCTGGGAGCCCTGTTCACCAGTCTGTTTTTGTGGCTGGGTGACGAATGGGGGGTTATCCGAATACTGGGAATCAAGCAGTCCTACGCCATCGACCTTGAGTCTCTCTACGCTCCCCTGTTTGCCGGCGGTCTCTGGGGGTTGCTCTTCTTTCTTACCGTTGCCTCACCGCGCACCCGGCGCCAATGGATCCGCAAAGCACTCTGGGTGGCGCTGATTCCGGCCCTTATCGATGTCATCTACTTTTTCCCGCAACAACTTCACCATGGCATCGGCGGCATCAACCTGGGCATGCTGATGCCCGGACTGATTTTCTTGAGCTGGCTGGTCTGGGGTTTCTTTACCGGCTTTTTTGCCAGGCTGTTGTGGGGTCGCTAGTGTTCGGGCGCATCCTCGTCGCCCTGCTGCTGATCTTTCCCCTGTGTGCCTGCCATCAGGCCGAAGCTGTTTCCGGCCGGGTCAGTTGGGTTCACGACGGGGACACGATTGAAGTTGAAAACATAGGCAGGGTACGCCTGCTGGGCATCGATACCCCCGAACTAAAGGATTCCGACCGCGATCGCTTCTATCAGCATCAGTTCGGAATCTCTCCTGCCACCCTGAGGCTGGTCGCACGCCAGGCAACAGAATACGTCATTCAACATGCCCAAAAACGAATTGTCGTCCTGGAATTTGATGAGGAACGTATAGATCCCTATGGACGCACACTGGCCTATGTCTATCTGCCTGATGGTCGGTTACTTAACCAGTTGCTCATAGAAAAAGGGTTGGCTGCCGTCTTCCGCCGCGCTGAATTTCAGCTCAAGGAAGAGTTCATGACAGCAGAGGCTGAGGCTCGTGATAATGGACGTGGACTGTGGCGATAAATCGGTCGGCGGCGGTCTTTACCGACCGGCGGTGAGATAAGCGTAAATGAGTTCGTTTAACGAAAGTTCCTGCGTTTTCGGTTTTTTGAATTTATCTACCACGGGTTCGGCAGTAATAGCGGCATCCTTATCATCCTGATCTTTACTCTCGTCGCATTGCGCTGTCTGCCCCTTATCATCACTTTGCTGAGCCTGGACCGATGCGAGGGTTATACCCATTTCTTCGATTCGGCGATCAAACTCACCACGAGTGAGACTGCGCAGCATCCCCTTGTGCTGTTCTTTGGCCAACTCTTCAACCACCTTTTCGAGATGATCAACCTTGATGATGTCGGCATAAAGTGTTTTTTTAGAAGAGATGATGGTACCACCATGGTAGAGCAGCGTCACCAGTTGTGGTCGAAGTGGACCACTGTCTTCAGTCTGCACATGGAAGGTATTCCCGCGGTAATTGATGTTGTGATTGAAGCCGACGATCATCCTGCCCTCGAAACCGCAAAAAGTGATTTGGCAACCCTGTTTATACTTCAATCCGGCTGCGGGAGCAATAGAATCGACGTTTAGTTGCTGCCGCGTGTGGCTTCTTCAATAATCCGCTCAATTTCCAGATACCCGTCACGGCCTTCAGGCTCAGCGGTGTCGACGCTGGGCTGGGTCAGAGCATAATCGGCATAAACAGGATAATCAATACGTACATGCCCTTTAAGGGTCTGACGCATATCTCCTTCCACCAGTATCTGCATCTGACGCAGATACGGAAAACTCTCGCTCAAACTGTTGATCATGCTGTGGATGGTCAGCATTTCCGTCAGGCTGCCGCCGGGATGATGATCCACCAGGTGACGTGAAAAATCGATACGCACCAGATCATTTTCCAATTCCACTCCCCTGATCAGGGTTGTTTCGGGCAACACCCGAACATTATCTCCCTGGGGGCCGGCAATAAGCTGCTCAAGCAGAGTGCGGACACAATCACGATCATCTTCACAGTCGGAAATCACGGCGGTTTCCCGTATCAGATAACGCCCCTCAGGTTCACTAAAATACAGCGTCACTTCGCGAGGTGGCAGCGCCTCTTCGATAAATTCGGGCATCTGCGCCACTTCATCCTGACCCTGCTGAAAAAACCAGCCGATTCCATAGCCAAGAAGGATACCGACACCAAGTACCAGGGCCAGGCCAAGAAATATTTTTTTCATCAGCTCACTGCAGCTTGTGGCAGAACAGACAACGGAACGTTGTGGGATGTTCTGCGGAAAAGGGAATCATCTCCTCATTATGGCAGTCAGCACAAAAAGCTTCTGCCGCCCTTCTTCCTTCTTTTGCCGCTATCTCATAGAAGCGTTCATGGATTTCATCGCGGGGAACGGGGGCGGTTGTTTCCTCCGGAGCCATCAATAAAAAAGTAACGATAGCTACAGCGACGAGTAGCAGGGCGATATCCCGTTTTTTCATTCTGCTCTCCTATCTGAACCATCCCGCCGTTTAATCATGGACGATCACTCCGTCTTGATGAAAAGCAGGTAAATAAAGAGTATGACAGCCACGGCGCCGCCGATGACAATGACCCATAGCCCACCACCTTCAAGCCCTTCTGTGCCGGTTCCTTTGGCCAGGGTCAAGGAAACGGTGACGACAAAACCACCGATTCCGGCAACAATAGCGGTGATGGCACGCCAGCCGATGATATAGGTAATGAGCGCGACCAGGATAAAGCCACCAATGACCCAGGGGTTGGTGTGCAGGTCACCCACGTTCCAGGCGTGAAGCTGTTCAATGATGCGATCTGTGCGAAAGTTTTCAATAAATTCAACGATCGATCCCCAGTTCATAGGCTCCTCCACGATTAAACCCCATCCGCACAATACTAGCAGATACCGGTGCGTCAAAAAAGGGTTAATCTTAAGATCGCCGGACTTTGCATCTCTTGACTTTGATCATCTGCTTCTCTACGATGACGCGGCGACTCGGGGCCTCATAAGGGGCTTCACGCGCAATAACAGGAGCTGGGATTGCGGTGCTGAACAAGGCGATTGGTATTTTTGATTCCGGGGTAGGAGGTCTGACGGTCTTCAAGGAGGTTGCTGCCTTACTGCCACGGGAGAACCTTATTTACCTCGGCGACACGGCACGGGTTCCCTATGGAACCAAAAGTGTTAAAACGGTTCAGCGCTACGCTCTGGAGGCTGCTGAATTTCTCGTAGATCGCGGTGTTAAAATGCTGGTGGTTGCTTGTAACACAGCCTCAGCGGTGGCTCTGGAGCAACTGCGCGAACGCTTTCATCTGCCGGTCATCGGTGTGATTGAGCCCGGCGCGCGGCGGGCAAGCGGCAGCCGCAATCGCCGCATCGGCGTGATCGGAACGGAAGGAACCATCAACAGCGGCCGTTATCCTCAAGCGATCACGGCCCTTGTGCCCGACGCGCAGATATTTTCCATTGCCTGTCCCCTGTTTGTCCCGCTGGCGGAAGAAGGTTGGGCCGAACATGAAATTGCCCGATTGACGGCACTGGAATATCTACACCCCATGCTGGAGGCGCGGATCGATACCCTGGTGCTTGGTTGTACCCATTATCCCTTGTTGCGCAACACCTTGCATAACATTTTCGGTGATGAGGTGCTACTGGTAGATTCTGCTGAGGAGACAGCCAAAACTGTTCAACAGTTGTTTCGCCGGCAAGGTCTGACAAATCCTGATAGTGGTGGTCGTCGCGAGTTTTACGTGACGGATGTACCGACCCGCTTTGAGCGTGTTGGCAAAGCTTTTCTTGGAGCTGACCTGAGACGTGTCGAAC
This sequence comes from Geobacteraceae bacterium, assembly GCA_007125165.1. Classification (GTDB taxonomy): domain Bacteria; phylum Desulfobacterota; class Desulfuromonadia; order Desulfuromonadales; family Geopsychrobacteraceae; genus Pelovirga. Next base: position 5,600 of record SLDV01000064.1, read on the forward strand.
AGGTAGAGATTGGTTGATTTTTTTGCGGAAGAAGGAGAGCTAGCACCCTGCAACCTTTAATCTATCGCATCTTGCTTGTCTTGTGACGCGTCCACTGCATTATGACCAACGCTGATTAGCGAGGGGTGGTGTCCATCCTGCGATCCTACGGTGTGCTCAATCAGATAACGGCAGGGTGGGCATCGCCCGCCCTGCCTGACAACTCATATACCTCGCGTCTGCACGACATTCGCGTACTTTTCCGCCTGCCCTGCCAGTTCGAGAATAGTCTCACGTGAATAGGGTTCAAGTTGCTGCCACTGCTCGAACATGGCGTGCGCGGCGACATACTGCTGCAGCACCCACAAGGGCGCACCACGCACCATCTCGCCGATTTCATCAATCTCCTGCGGCGTCACCAACCCGGGAATACAGGTAGTACGATACTCAACGTCGATGGCGACAGTGCGAAGCAGTTCTACAGTCTGCGCCAGCCCGCTGGTATCGACGGCAACGGTATGCAATTCAGAGTAGCGCCGGGGTGACGTTTTGATATCCACAGAGACATAATCGACCAGACGGCCCTTGAGCAGCGCGGCAATTACGTCGGGTAGCAAGCCGTTGGTATCAATCTTGACCTGGAGATCAAGCCTTTTGAGCTCAGTTAAAAACGCTGGCAGACCGGCAGCAATGGTCGGTTCTCCGCCCGATATAACAACACCATCAATAAAATTCTTGCGCGCCTTAAGGTCTGCCAGCAACTCGTCCACAGGGATATCGGGATATCCTTCAGGATCAAGAACCAGTCCGCCGTTGTGACAATAAGGACAGGTCAGGTTGCAGCCACCGGTAAACACCAACGACGCCACCCGACCGGGAAAATCGAGCAGACTGGTTCCCTGGAACCCTTTAATGCTGATCGGTTTCAGCGCTTTATCTCGGTCGGAGCGACAACATACTCGGAACGATCCTTGAATTCTTCCTTCTTGCCGCGATTCCATTGCTGAACCGGCCGGAAGAATCCGCATACCCTTGAATAGACTTCCGTCTTTGCATCACATCTGGTTGCCATTATTTCCTCCTGTTATTATTTCAGGGTCATATGGATGCTTTCACAAAAAGCATCAGGTTGGGTGGCTAAGCAAAGAGCGCCAAATGCAAGGCGCGCCATTGTTGAACAATGAGGCGTACTTATGTACGTCGAAGCAGTGAGACGATGGTGGCAACGCAGCAGTTGGTGAGTTTTTGCGACGCCACCAATCAGGCAGCCCGCTCAACATGTTCATGCGGGCAGGCAAAGTGCTCGCCACTGATATAGCCATGAACGGGACAGATGGTAAAAGTCGGGCTCAAAGTAAAGTAAGGCAAGTGAAAATTCTCAGCGATCCGCTTCACCAGCAACCGGGCGCTACGCCAGTCTTCAAGACGCTCACCAAGGAAGCCGTGGAAAACCGTACCGCCGGTATAGCGGGTCTGCAGGCCATCCTGATGGGTCAGGGCAGCAAAAATATCTTCGGTCGTTCCGACCGGCAACTGGGTCGAATTGGTGTAATAAGGCTCGCTGGTTCCGGCACAACAAATGTCGGGGTAACGCTTGCGGTCACCGCTGGCGAGGCGAAAGCTGGTTCCTTCTGCCGGTGTCGCTTCCAGATTGTACAGGTGGCCGGTTTCATCCTGAAAAACCTCCAACTGTTTGCGCATGAAGTCGAGGGTTTCTTTTGACAAGGCCTGACCCGCTACGCTGTCGATCCCTTCGCCAATCAGATTAAGACAGGCCTCATGCATACCGATCAGCCCGATGGTAGAAAAATGATTGTCCCAATAGTTGCCACTCCGGTGGCGGATCGATTCAAGGTAAAATTTGCTGTAGGGATAGAGTCCATCGTCAGTGAATCGCTCCAGTTGCTTGCGTTTAATCTCGAGGGAGCGATAAGCGGCGTTCATCAGATCACTGATGCGGGCAAAAAAGTCGGCCTTGGTCGGTGCCAGATAGGCCGCCCGGGGCAGATTGACAGTAACCACCCCGATCGACCCGGTCATCGGATTGGAACCAAACAGGCCACCGCCGCGGCGGCGTAGTTCACGATTATCAAGGCGCAAGCGGCAACACATGGAGCGGGCATCTTCCGGATCCATATCGGAGTTGACAAAATTACTGAAATAGGGGATCCCGTACTTGGCTGTCATCTCAAAGACCGGGCGCAACCGATCACTGTCCCAATCAAGATCTTTGGTGATGTTATAGGTCGGGATCGGGAACGAAAAAATCCGCCCCGAAGCGTCGCCGGCCATCATGACTTCGCAGAAGGCCTGGTTGAACAGATCCATCTCTGCCTGAAATTCGCCGTAGCACCGGTCCATCAATTGTCCGCCGATCACCACCGCCTCAGCCGCCATATTGGAAGGCACCATCATATCCATGGTGACATTGGTGAAGGGGGTCTGGAATCCGACCCGGGTCGGCACATTCATATTGAAGACAAATTCCTGCAGACACTGGCGTACTTCCCGGTAGCTGAGGTTGTCATAGGCAATAAAGGGGGCCAGCAGGGTATCAAAGCCGGCAAAGGCCTGAGCTCCTGCCGCTTCTCCCTGAAGGGTATAAAAGAAATTGACAACCTGGCCAAGAGCTGTACGGAAGTGTTTTGGCGGATGGCTCTGAACCTTCCCGTAGGCACCACAGAAGCCTTTCAGGAGAAGATCCTTTAAGTCCCAGCCGCAACAATAGACCGAGAGCATCCCCAGGTCGTGGATATGAAAATCGCCCTCACGGTGGGCGCGGGCGATATCATCGGGATAAATCTTGTTGAGCCAGTAATTGCTGGTGATGTTGGCGGCAATATGATTGTTCAGACCCTGCAGGGAATAACCCATATTGGCATTTTCATTGACACGCCAGTCTTCACGAACAAGATAGGAGTCAATAGAAGCAATCGACTCCTCCATGAACTCCTGGGTACGACGCAACCCCTCACGCTGTTTGCGGTAAAGGATGTAAGCCTTGGCAGTCTGAGCATGACCATTCTCAATGAGAATTTTTTCGACCAGATCCTGAACATTCTCAACAGTCGGAACATTATTGTCTTTATAAAGAACGGCCAGAATCCCCCCGACCTGTCGGGTGATTTCCGCCGGCTTTTCAAAATTACTGCCCCCCACCGCCTTGACGGCATTACAGATCGCCTGGGTAATCTTGTCCTCATCATAAGGAACCAGACGGCCATCGCGCTTGCGAATAAATGTCAGCATACGCCCTCCCTGCAACTCTCAACCAAATAACAGATGCGCCCTGCCGTGGCAGATCTTGCTCTTATTGACCCGGTGTATAAATATCTGAGGGGCGGGGTTTCCCCACCCTTACATTTCAATGTTTATCCACCACAGCAATATGACAGTCGCGTTAAAAACTACCGTCGCGGAGCCTAGCACAGGAAAGTCTGTCAAGACAACGACAAAAACACTATATCTAGTGTAAGAAGTTGCTTAAAAACACTACATCTTGTCAATCTCCTGTTGATTATCTGTGGACAGGAGAAAGCTAAGTCGTAGCAATAACAACAAGTTTCAATAGCAACAAGTGTAGGTTTTGGTCAGGGAGAGGAAATCGACCCGGCGAGAAAAAAATCGCGGTGTAGGCGGTCAAGAAAAGCGCCGCCGGAACCTGTCCGTTTAAGCTTGCCCAACTCCCGCTGCAGGTCGGGGGCGGTGATAAAATTGAGCACATCCTTGATTTTCATCAAAGCCTGACGTTCACCACAAAATTTCTGCACATAAGGTGGCCATAGATCACGGATGAACTGACCGATCTGCTGGCGTCGCTCAGCAGGATCAACCAGAAGCGGAGCGTCACCCCGAATCCGCTGAAAAATCCAGGGATCGGCCAGAGCACCGCGACCAATCATCAGCCCCGCGATAGCGGTCTGGTCAAGAAGGTTGCGGGCCTTTAAAGGACAGTCGAGATCACCGTTAGCAATGACGGGAAGTTGAGATTTTTCTGCCAGGGCGGCGCTGATCCGGTGATCCGCTTCTCCGCTGTAGCGCTGCTCCACCGTCCGTGGATGAAGGATGATAAAATCGGCACCGGCGTCTTCAAAAAGCTCAAGGAGGCTCTGCCACTGGTTCAGATCATTGTAACCGGCCCGACATTTCACCGAAAAACTTCCATGGCAGGCCAGGCGCAATGCTTTCAGCAGCAAAACAAGCTGTTGCGGTTGCCGTAACAGCTCACCACCAGTCGCCCCGGTGGTCATGCGGCCATAAGGACAACCCAGATTCAGGTTGATATGACGACAACCGCCCAACTGCACCAGCCTTGCCGCATCGGCCAGAGCCGTGGGGTCGTTGCCGATCAACTGCACCACCAGTGGGGCCATTGCCGGATGATCCTGCAGATCGGCCAGGTCACCCCTGGCGATCCGTTTTCTGGTCCGGGTCTGAACCCGGACAAACTCGGTAAAAACCAGATCCGGCTGGTATTCCTGCAGATAAAGCCGCCGCAGGGCCGAGTTGGTCAGCCCCTGCATTGGTGCAAGCATCAGCGGGCGCTGCCCGAGGGTCCAGGGAAGCAGAGAATTGTCCGCCGAGTTATTATCGATACTCACATTAACGCTCTACTGGTGTTACTGTTTGACTCCGGTGATAATGTACACCGGATTATAGGCCTCAAACATCTTGTAGTTGGTTTCCGGACGGGTGCGGGCCACGTTCAGGGCGACCACTTCAACCAGATAGCCGGCATTGCTGAAATAATCATTTGTTGCCGTCAGGGTGTCCAGAGTAATAGCGTTGAGAACAACCAGTCCGCCAATCGCTAACCGCTGATCGACCTGCTCCAGGATCTCCCACAGATGGCCACCGCTGCCGCCGATAAAGACCCGATCCGGATCCGGCAACTCGTCAAGGCACTCAGGAGCACTACCGGTCACCAGGGTGACATTACGCGCGTTGAAACGGCGCAGATTTTCGCGAATAAACCCCAGGCTTTCATCGTTGCGTTCTATGGCAAAAACGCGCCCCTGGGGGAGCAGATAGTCTGCTTCTATACTGATGGAACCGGATCCGGCGCCGATGTCCCAGAGGCACATATCATGGCGCAGGCGCAACTTCGCCAGAGTGACGACCCGCACCTCTTCACGGGTCATGGTCTTTTTTACACTTAAAAATTCATCATCCGGAATCCCGAAAACCGGCAGAGCGCGCTGTTCATCCTCTTCGTATTCACGGATCAGGATCATGACATTCAGTGCCGCCGCCTCAAGATCCGCAGTTTCCTTGACGTTGGCCAGACGAATCTTCTCTGCGCCGGAGCCAAGATCTTCACACAGGTAAACACGGTAGCCCAGACGATTACGCGCCACCAGTTCGGCAGCGATCATTTTCGGCGTGACGGCCTCATCAGTGAGAATGGCGGCCTTGTCGTTGGCGACAACACGATCAACAACACTCTTGACATCGCGCCCGTGGGTCGACACAAAAATGGCATCATCCCAGGGCTCGCGTATTTTGGCGAAAGCATATTGAACCGAGGTCACGTTCGGCAGAAATTCGATCAACGCCTCGGGCAGATTGCGCAGCAGAAAACGACCGATCCCGAAAAAAAGCGGGTCACCGGAAGCCAGAACAACCGCATGCCCTTCAAAATGGCGCAATCGTTCAATCATCAACCCCATCGACTGATCATCAATCTGCTGTTTTTCATTCTGATAATCAGGGAACAAATCAAGCAGACGGGGTGTTCCAAAGAGGATATCGCTGGCGGCAATCAGACCCAATGCCTGGGCGGTAAACCCTTCCTGACCGGCCATACCGGCACCTATGACATAGATCGACTTCATGAACTGTTCTCCCTTGACTGGTGTCTATCCGAAAAACTCCGGATCGACTTAAATTTTGTTTGTCGTGCCTGTTGAGCCAGTGGACAAACAGGCTGTCATCCCCGGTTGCTTGTGTCGCGGATACATGGAGGGGAAAAGATACCCGGTTACATTATCTGCCATTAAGCAGCGATACGCTCGTACGCCCGTCAGCATAATAATCAATAATATTGTGACAGGCATAATCCTGCTCAAGACGAAACAGGTTTTCCAGCGGAGCCCCCAGAGCGTCCAGCAGAATCAGCCGATTGACACCGCCATGAGACACTATAACAATTTCATCTCCCCGATGTGAGGAAATTATCTGCTCAAGAACTGGACGAATCCGTCGGGCCAGATCCATGAAGCTTTCACCACCGGGCGGCGCGACATGGACAATATCCTCAAGACGCGCCTGCCATCGTACCGCCGCCTCACGCTGCAACACCGCCCAGGGAACCCCCTCCCAGTCACCGGCACACAACTCCCGCAAGGAAGCAAGATAGATCGGTCTTACCTGTTGAAACAGGGCAATCTGATCAGCAGCAAAACGACAGCGATACAGATCGCTTGAATAGATGCCCGCCAGCCGAAGGTACTGAAAGCGCCCGGCAAATCCGGCCGACTGGCGCCGCCCCAGCGCGGTCAGAGGAGTATCCGCCTGACCGTTATAGCGCTTCTCTTCGAATCCTTCAACCTGGCCATGGCGCAACAGGTGCACTCGTGTAGCTTTACTCACGGGGCTCGCCATCCGCTGACATGCCGTCCGTGGGCTGCCGTTCAAGCACAGTATCAATCCGCTCACGAATATCCTCGATGCCTTCGCGGCTTAAAGCCGAAAACAGGCTGAAGGCATCGACCGGCAAACCGGTCGCTGTGGCAATTCGTTCGACGTGTTGGCGCCGCTGCGAACGACTGACCTTGTCAATCTTGGAAATCACCGGAATGGTCGGCACACCGAACTCTTCTAGCCAATCGAGGAGATGCAGGTCTTCCTCGCGTGGGGTACGACGAACATCGAAAATCAGCACCGTCGCCACCAGACAGTCGCGGATATCCAGATAGGTCCTGACCATCGGCCCCCAGGCTTTCCTGATCGCCACCGGCACCTTGGCAAAACCATAGCCGGGCAGATCAACCAGAACAAAACGCTGGTTGACATTGAAAAAATTGATCAACTGGGTGCGCCCCGGAGTCGCTGACGTCCTGACCAGATTTTTTCGGTTCAGCAGCACATTGATCAGGGTACTTTTACCCACATTGCTGCGTCCGGCAAAAGCTATTTCAGGATAGAGCGGATCAGGGTAATGTGCCGGTCTGGTCGCACTCTTGATAAATTCGGCTGTATTAATCTTCATTTTTTTGTCCCGGCATAAGCAAGCAACTGGTAAACGCAGCATACCCGATCGGCACAAACGCTGACAACCGTGCATATGTTGACACAAAGTGACGCAAGAAATCAGTTTTTTAGTGATATCATTTTCAGGAATCTGTTATTGTAGCGACCTGAACTTTGCAGCAACAGGGCAACTTCGTCTATACTGAGCCTTGTACTCAACACTAACCAAAACAAGGAGACCAATCCATGCTCAGTGACAAGCTTGTTGATGCCATCAATGATCAGATCCAGTTCGAATACCACTCTGCCTTCATTTATAAATCGATGCAGGCATTTTTTGAGACGCAGGACCTCCCCGGCATGGCCAACTGGATGAACATCCAGTTTCAGGAAGAAATGTCTCATGCTGAGAAGATGTTTGATTTTATCTGCGAAACCGGCAACCAGGTGGTCCTTCAGGGGATGGACAATCCTCACCGGGATTACACCTCACCACTGGAGGCGTTCGAAGTCGCTCTGGAACATGAACAGATCGTCACCTCCCGCATCAATGCCCTGATGGACCTCGCCCAGCAGGAAAAAAGCCACGCTGCCCAGATTTTCCTGCAGTGGTTTGTAACCGAGCAGGTTGAAGAAGAGGCAACTGCCAACCATATTATCGCCAAACTAAAAAGAGTCGAAGGAGATGGCCGCGGGTTGATAATGATCGACCAGGAACTGGCTCAACGTACGTTTGTTCCAATAGCAGCCGATAACTAACTGATTATATCAGTTCATCACAACAGGAGGAGAAACCCATGCTCAACGAAAATGAAGTCAAAAACGCCTTGGTCAGTTCGGTCAAGACGGAAAAAAACGCCATGAATTTTTACCAGATTGCCGCCAAACAGATGAAAGACAAGAACGCTATCGCGACCTTTGAACTGCTGGCCAAAGAAGAACGTGAACACGCCAAGCATTTCTTTGACAAGTGCACCAACTGCAGCGACATGCTTCCCCCCTTTGATGAGTTCATCGATGCCCCGCCGGAAAAAAACAGCGAATGGCTTTCTGATCTCGACAAAGCCCTGCTGCAGAAATTCGACGACCGCAAGGCTATGGAGCTGGCCATGGACAAGGAAAAACGTCTGGCTGAAAGCCTGCGCGCCATGGCGGCCAAAATCGAAGATCCGGAAGTTCGTGCTATTTTTGAAGAAAATGCCAAGTCAACCGAAAACCACTACATCATTATCGAATCAGAATATGCCCGCCTGATGGGTATGGTTCACGAAACCGACATCGATACCTACGTACGCGAGTAGTACCAGCGCAGTACAACAACCCTTGTTGCCCAAAAAGACCGCTGCCCCAAGGGCAACGGTCTTTTTTTTGCGCAGATATCGGGGTAATTACTGCGGGTTAGGCAGCTCGACGACAAAGGTTGCTCCTCCCCCGGGAGTTTCCTCGACCCAGACCCTACCCTGACAGACCCGCGCAATCTTGGCTACTGTCGCCAGGCCGATCCCTGTTCCCGCATGCTTTTGCGCCGCATTACCTCGGGCAAAGGGCTCGAAAATTGTTTCGCGCTCCGTCTCCGTGACTCCCATGCCGTAGTCTCGCACCAGCAGTTCGATCCGCGCTCCGACCACATGGCCGAAAATCTCAATCCGTGGATGACGTTTTCCGACTCCGTATTTAAGAGCATTGGTCAACAGGTTGCGATAAAGATCGGCCAGCAGGGATTCCGGAATCAGCACGTCAGGAAGCACGCCGATGTCAATCTTTACCTGGCTGTGCTCGACTAGCTCACCAAGCTCGGCCAGAACCTCCGCAACCACCCGGGTTGTCGCAACCGGCCCTGGTGGCGATGGGATCTGACCGACACGGGCCAGACACAAGAGATCTTCCAACAGATCTTTCATCTTTTCCGCAGAGGAAGAAATTTCACTGATCGCTTCACGACCTAGATCATCAAGTTTACTGCTGTAGCATTGCTGCAGCAGTTCGGTAAAACCGATCAAAGGAGTCAGGGGCGAGCGCAAATCATGGGAGACCATGGACACAAAAGCATCAAGCTCGCGGTTGACCTGCTGCAACCGCCGCCTGATCGCCAGACGCTCGGTGATATCGCGGCAGACGCCAAGCTTGCACTGGGGATACCGCTGAAATTGACAGGCTGAATGCACAACCTCATAGGTGCGTCCGGTACCGACCAGATGAGTCTCCTGGCGGCAAAGATTTCCCTCGAACACCTCATCCATAGGGCAGTCAGGACAGACATGATCATAACCGTACAATACTTCATAACAGGGTCGATCCGTCATTTTACCGATCAGCCTGTCCATCGCCCGGTTGAAAAAAAGCAATCGATAGTTGCGATCACAGATATAGATCGGATCTGTCATGGCATTAAGAACCGAGCGTAACACGTCACGCTCCGACTCGATTTCTTCAATGCCGGTGCGATCGATAAAAGTTTCGATGCCACCAATGATGCTACCGTCGGCACCTCGCAAGAGATCGACATTTTTTTTCAAGCTGAGCCGGCGACCGTCTTTGTGAACAAAGGAGCAGCTTCTTCCAAACAAGGGCTTGGCATAACTCTCATCAAAAAGAACGCATTCAGTACAACAGGGCTCTGCGTGCAACTGCAGACAGGTGCGGCCAATCGCCTCGGCTGCCGAAAACCCGGTTATCCGTTCCGCCTCATCACTCCAGTAGACAATCTCCTGTTGGGTATTCACCAGCAAAATACCGGCAGGAAGAACCTCCAGCAAGGTTTCCAGAGGATAATGCTTGAGCCATTGGTGGAGATCTGAAGTCATCAGGTAATCCGGTCGGAACAGGTATTTGATGCCATCCGCCAATTATAACATTCCCATAATAATTGACAAAACAATATTATATTTCCTGCTTAACACTGATCTTCCGCCTGAACCCTTCTCCTGGGCAGAAGATGGCTAAAAGCCCCCCTCTCACCCTGGTCCTCTCCCTCAGGGAGCGGAAACAATATGTACCGACGGTAGATTGGTTATAATCATTACAACGGCGCCCGCCCAACAACTGCAACCTCGACCCGCGCAGCGCCACCGCCCAACAAGGTTCTGCTGCATAGATCGAGGGTTACACCGGTTGTCATGACATCGTCAACAAGCAGGA